>JANNFJ010000898.1:0-2498 GCA_031379725.1 Calothrix sp. OTE_75_metabat_31 | reverse complement strand
GCTTTAACCAACCTCTAATTCTGTTATCTAAGTTAATATTATTTTCACAATACTTTTCTAATTTAGAAATTGCTTTATCAAAATAGCTAGAACGCATAAGCCTAAATGCATTGCGTTCAACAGCAGCTTGATTGAGTGAATTCTTATCTTCCTCAGTAGACTGAGTAGATTCAGCTAATGTCTCTGCATGATATTGAATCCATTCTTTATCACGATTTAAACAACGCATAATTGTATCATATAGTTCTTCTTTGCTTGTAACACTTTTACTAATATCAACTCCCATTTCAAATTGAGCGCGAGTACTCTTAGTCAGGAATCTGAGATTAGAAATTTTTTAAAATCTACCATTGAAGATTAAACCTCCGTAAAAACTCTATTTAAATTACATTATAGTATGTATCAAAAAATAAATATGCGTCTCAGCATAATATTGACTCAATCAAATGTATAAAATTTTACATAAGTTGCTGAGGTACATTTGTTATTAACGTAGGTTGGGTGAAGCGTTCAAGAGAGAGCGTGTTCCCTTGAGACTCAACGTAACCGAATAATAATGTTGGGTTTCACTTCGTTACACCTAACCTACAAAACTAGTAAACTTAAAATTCTATTTCTTCTCGCTGTCCCTTAATATTAATGTCATTTACAGGCGAAACCCAATGCATTGTATCAATATACCTAGCAAGTTGTTCAACAGTTGGTGCTTCAAACAAGTTACGTACAGGTAAATCTATTTTAAAGGCATCCCGGATTCGAGAAACCAATTGAGTAGCGAGTAAAGAATGACCCCCCAATTCAAAGAAATTATCACGAACACCTACTTGCTCTTTGCCCAAAAGTTTACTCCATATTTCTACAAGTAACTTTTCAACCTGCGTCTGTGGTGCGATATAATTTAGATTATCAAAAGTAACTGAATCGGACATCGGTAAAGCGCGACGGTCTATTTTACCATTGGGAGTTAATGGTATAGATTCGAGTATCATATAAGCTTTTGGGAGCATATATTCTGGTAATTTATCTTGCAGAAATTGACGAAGTTGCAAGGCAAAGCTTTGTGTTTCTTGAGTTGGTATCCCTACATTAGAAACAATATAAGCTACTAAATATTTATCATCAGGAATATCGTCACATGCAATAACTACCGCTTCTCTCACTGCTGGATGTTGGCTCAATACCGCTTCAATTTCCGACAATTCGATGCGATAGCCACGAATCTTAACTTGATTATCAATGCGTCCTAAAAACTCAATATTCCCATCAGGCAAATAGCGTGCCAAATCACCAGTTTTGAACGTAGGGGCGGGGTTCCCCCGCCCATTATCCAGTAGGCAATCAAACTTGTCATATATCGCGTTATTTTTATCATCAAAAACATTATCAATAAACCTTTCATTAGTTAATTCCGGACGATTCAAATAACCCCGTGCTAGTCCATCGCCACCAATATACAATTCGCCAATAACATTTACAGGCACAGGTTGTAAATGGCTATCTAATATATAAATTTGCGTGTTTGTAATCGGGCGACCAATAGGAATAGATATAGCTGATTCTGATAGCTCTTTAATGCAGTAACAAGTAGAAAATGTAGTATTTTCCGTCGGTCCATAAACATGAATTAAGTGTTCTGGTGAACCATTTTTAATCACCTTTCTTACCCATCTTATATCTACTGTTTCCCCACCAAATAACAAATATTTTAACGAAGCAAATGCTTGGGGAGCATCTCTAGCAATTTGTTGAAACAAGGCTGTAGTTAGAAATAAGACAGTGATACCTTTTTGTTGTAGTTGTAATGCAAATTCTTGAGGTGAAATTGCTGTATATTTGCTAATTCCAACAAGTTGAGCGCCATTAATTAACGCTCCCCATATCTCGAATGTCGCTGCATCAAAGGAAGTATTTGAGGCTTGAGCAATTCTATCATCAGGTGACAATTTTATATAATTTGTATTGCACACCAGTCGATTTACAGCTTTGTGAGTTACAGCTACCCCTTTCGGCTTTCCTGTTGAACCAGAAGTGTAAATCACATAGGCTAAATTATCTGATGTGACGCTGTTTTTAGGATTTTCTTTGTTTTCTTGAGCAGTATCCCAATTATCTATACAAACAATGGGATTCGAGAAGTCTGGAAAGTACTTAAGTAATTTTTCTTGTGTTAGCAGTACGGAAACTTGTGCGTCTGCCAACATAAAATTTAAGCGTTCTTGAGGATAGCTAGGGTCGAGAGGAAGATACGCTCCTCCTGCTTTGAGAATACCTAGCAATCCGATTATCATTTCTAGAGACTGGGAGATACAAATGCCTACTAAGATTTCTGCACCCACTTCTAATTTTTGTAATCGGTGTGCTACTTGGTTGCTGCGGATATTTAATTCTTGATAGGTTAGAGACGTGATATTGGTAGGAGACGCTATACCGAGAGGAAACGCGGTATCGGCAGGAGACGCGATATCGGGAGGAGACGCGATGTATCGCGTCTCTACATT
>JANNFJ010000654.1:0-4417 GCA_031379725.1 Calothrix sp. OTE_75_metabat_31 | reverse complement strand
AATTTTAGTACCTGAGAATGTAGAGGTAGTAACGTCGAATACTGTTTCTCCCGTAACTATTCCAGTTTTGGAGGATGAAAAATCCCAACCAGATGTAAAAGTAACCGAAGAAGTAAGTACTATTCCCGATTTAACAAGTTTGGGTGAAATAGATTTAAATGCTTTAGATGCTGCACCACAAGGTAGTTTGGCAAGTCGGAATATTCAGGTACAATTAAAAAGCGAAGCCGAACGGGTGGTAATTATTTTACCTACTGAAAAACAATTACCAAATTCTGAATACAGTTGGTCTGAGATTTGGCAGCAACTCAAACAGCGTTTAAATGCTGGTGAAAGATTGCGGGTTGCGAATACAAATGTACATTTGGTTGCGGAAGATAGATTACTGGATACAAGGCAATTGCAAGAACTTGCCGAGTCTTTGAATGAAGTCCAACTCCAACTAAAATCGGTAGCAACGAGTCGGAGACAAACTGCGATCGCATCGGTAACTTCAGGCTATTCGGTCGAACAACTCCAAACGCAATCGAAATTATCCTCACCGAATTTAACCGCAACTCCCCTGGCAGAACCCCTATATCTGGAGATGACAATTCGTTCAGGTGTGGAAATTCGTCACCCCGGTACCGTAATTATCTTGGGAGATATAAATCCTGGTGGTATTGTAATTGCAGATGCCGATATTTTAGTGTGGGGTCGTTTGCGTGGGGTGGCTCATGCAGGTGCTACTGGTAACAAAGATTGCCTCATTATGGCGTTGCAAATGGAGCCAACGCAGTTACGAATCGCGGATGCTGTGGCAAGGGCACCCGAAAAGTTACCGAAACAGTTTCATGCTGAAGTAGCTTATATTACAAATGAAACGATTCGCATTGCTAAGGCTGCTGATTTCTCTAGGTCGAATCGGATTAGTTTTGAGGGGAAAGGGTAAAGGAAGGAAAAGAAATAATAATTTTATACCGCAAAAAATTATTTATGATACATCTTGCCTTATACTTCATACTTTAAAGTATCTACCAAAGTAGGGCTTTGCCCATATTACTTTTTGTTTATTTTTGAGTCTTAAATCAAGCGCGAACTTTAAGTCATGACTCGCATTATTGTAGTTACCTCCGGGAAAGGAGGTGTAGGAAAGACAACGGTTTCAGCGAATCTAGGAATGGCGATCGCAAAAATGGGACGACAAGTCGCATTGGTCGATGCTGATTTTGGTTTGCGGAATCTAGATTTATTACTGGGGTTGGAAAACCGTATTGTTTATACAGCGGTTGAAGTGTTGGCACGTGAGTGTCGATTAGAACAAGCTTTGGTCAAAGACAAGCGTCAGCCGAATCTCGTGCTTCTACCTGCGGCACAAAACCGCACTAAGGAGGCAATATCACCCGAACAAATGAAACTATTAGTAAATGCGCTGGCACAGAAGTACCAGTATGTAATTATTGATAGTCCAGCGGGAATCGAAAACGGGTTCAAAAATGCGATCGCACCAGCCAAAGAAGCGCTAATAGTCACGACTCCGGAAATCTCAGCCGTGCGCGATGCCGACCGTGTAGTAGGGTTATTAGAAGCACAGGGCATTAAACGCACTCACCTGATTATCAATCGCATCCGTCCGGCAATGGTACGGGCAAATGATATGATGTCTGTACACGATGTTCAAGAATTATTAGCAATTCCTTTAATTGGGGTGATACCTGACGATGAGCGCGTAATTGTCTCGACCAATCGCGGCGAACCTCTGGTTTTATCGGACACTCCTTCACTTGCTGCCACAGCTTTAGAAAATATTGTCCGTAGATTGGAAGGAGAAACCGTCGAGTTTTTGGATCTTGATTCACCCAACGATAACATCTTTGCCCGTCTACGCAAGTTGCTGTGGACAAAGATTATTTAATTTTCCATTATCCCCATATCTCCTGCCCTTGCACCGTTAGCTGCAATGATTCTCGAATTTCTCGAACGTATTTTTTCCCGCAGTAATGATACCAGTCGCAGTGAAGTCAAACGCCGACTGCAACTGGTCATTGCCCACGATCGCGCCGATTTAAGTCCCCAAATGATAGAGAAGATGCGGCAAGAAATTCTCGAAATTGTCTGTCGCTATGTCGAAGTGGAAACCGACGGTTTAGAGTTTTCGCTTGAAAGCAATAACCGGACTACTGCTTTGATTGCTAATTTACCAATACGCAGGGTCAAAGATAATACATTAGAGGAAGAGGTTAGTAGTGAGAAAACCTCATAATTTTGCGGTCATTACTGAATTTGTTAGTTGTGTTTGTATAAAAATCACATAAAATAGTAGAGACGTTACATGTAACGTCTCTATATACATTGGGCATTTAATTTTGTTTTTTTAAACTATAAGGTGAAATACAGGAATAATCTAAAATCGCATTAAGGACAAAGTAATTCACCCAACCAATTCTCGACTTGAAGACGCAAACGCCAACCTGCCCCATCGCTATGTTTAGGTGAAAGCGGTAGTAAAGCCAAAGCACGACGATAATCAGCTTGAGCATAATTCCAATCACCCGATAGATGGTGCGTCCTGCCACGTTCGGCTAAAATATGTCCTTCGTATTGCTCAAATAACAAAGCAACTTCTAAATTATCGATAGCTTCATCATATTGACCTAAGTCGCGTAATGTGATACCGCGATTAATCCAAGCTCGCGTATAGCTAGGATTCAAATCTAAAGCATTATCGTAGTCCCGAATTGCCGCTTCCAACTGGCCACATGCAGCGTAGTAATTAGCGCGATTATTGTAAGCACTGGCTAAATTGGGATTAAGTTCGATGGCTGTATTGTAGTCGCACAGAGCATTTGGACGTTCGCCAAACTGAAAATAAACCAGACCGCGATTGTTATAATCAATCGCATTTTCGGGGTGACGGTGGATGAGTTGGCTAAACAGTGCGATCGCTTCACGATAATCACCCTGCTGGGCAGACTGTAAAGCAAAAGACCTTAAATCGGTATCACCTACAAATTTTTTGCTATGATTAATTTCTTGCGAACAAGCATTAATCGTAGTGTAGGTTACAGACTTTCGAGGATGATGCTCGTTACTAGATGCCAAAAAGGAGTGACTATTCATATCTTCCTGCCTACTGTGGTTGCTGTGTGGGTTTAAGTCAAAAAAGTTCTTTGCGTTTGGTATTGCCCCTATGTCACTCGCGTTGTATATCCTTGAGGTATATGCTGGAGTTTTTGGGCGGAAGCTTAAACTTAATTAAGTGCGTACACCTTAATTAATGCTTCAATCTATAAATAGATACTTCATCCCCAAGTCCAATTCCAGAAATAACAAATATCAATCTGCCAGACTAGGCAAGCGGTGAGACCAAATTGCCTTCTCATACAGTCCAAGGCTAAGATTTACGACTGATTGCGAGAGACTAATGATAAAAGGTGTAACTTTAGTAAGAATAAGACCTGAAGGTTAAGCTTTTCTCCTACCTCAACCCGTAAATGTGTGGACGAGAACAAATGGCCTTCTGTCTTTAGTCTCCATTTACTACAAATTAGTTTCCGCCTCCTCAAATAATTTTTGATAATTTTTACTTATGGCAATTACAAATTCTTATCCCAATGCCCCCGATTTAGCCGCAGACGATTATATAGTGCTAGGTTTAGCAACCTGCTTTTACAAAGAGGACGGAGAAGTTCACCAAGTCGAAGTTATCGAACCAATACCCTCAGCAGCGCTAGAAGCACTTATTAAAGGCATTCCCACCTCATACAAAATTGCCTGTGGAACCACCCTTGGCAGCATAGTTGATGGAAACGACTTACACATGCCCCCTAGTTTCCCCGAATCTGCCCAATTTGGTGACGAATTCATACCCCGAATTTTTGCTGCTGCCCGCACCTACAAGCGTCGTGAAGTCGCAAAATCCCTAATACCCCAAGGTACGACCTACAACGACTTTAAATACTCCGTAGAACGCAAACGCGTCCTCAACGCTGCCCGACTAGTCACCAAGGATGACAACATCAAGCAGCATCCCAACACGCACAAAGTCTTATAACCACAAGACCAGCCCACCCCACCAACAATCCCCAACAACCCCAAGACCCGTAAGGGCGGGTTAACCAACCATCCTTAAGGCAAATCAACAATCATCCATAAACCCGCCCCACCCCACCAACGATCCCCCAGTAACTCAAAACCCATCCCACCCACACCAACAATCCCCCAACAACCCCAAGACCCGTAAGGGCGGGTTAACCAACCATCCTTAAGGCAAACCAACAATCTCCATGAACCCGCCCCACCCCCACCAGCAATCCCCCGATAACCTCAAAACTCCGTGGCATCAATATCAAAAGTGGGTACAACCAGTCCGGGGCGAGTTTATTTATATACAACAAAGGTAGGAAATTTAATTAGTGAAACCCCCAAACCCACCCAC
>JANNFJ010000874.1:0-5176 GCA_031379725.1 Calothrix sp. OTE_75_metabat_31 | reverse complement strand
CTGACATTTCATTAAATGTCAGATTCCGATCCAAAGGCTACTTTTGGTTATGCTACAGAAGGTTTGAACCAGTTTAATTTGGCGTATCTGCATATTTACGAAGCAACCGAAGCCGATATCAGACACGGTGGCAAAGTTTTAGCCACTAGCTATTTACGCTCTTTATACAAGGGTACTTTAATGGTGAATGGTGGTTACGACAAAAATCGCGCTGATGCAGTCATTTCCACAGGACTTGCCGATTTAGTCGCATTTGGCACATTATTTATCTCAAATCCCGATTTACCGCGTCGCTTTGCCCTAAATGCACCGCTGAATGAGCCTGATTATACGACATTCTACGGTGGCGGCGAGAAGGGATATATTGATTACCCGACGTTAGATGCGTTACCCGTAGGATAGGCATCCTGCCTGTCCGGTCAAATAGAACGTAGGATCGGCATCTTACCATTGGTGTCAACTTAAGCTCAAACGCTTATCCCACAGTCTTTTTACCCCACCCCTTAATCCCCTCCCCGCTTGCGGGGAGGGGAAAATCAGGTTCCCTCCTCGCGCTTCGGGGAGGGTTAGGGTGGGGTTCTTCCGGATCTATACGTTTTAACAAGGGTTTCACGTTAAGTTGACACCAATGGCATCTTGCCTATCCTTTTGAAAATAGAACGTAGGATCGGCATCTTAGTTGCCCTGCCTAATCTGGTCAGGCAGGATGCCTAACCTACGTGCTTAAAACCCGAATATTTTTTTTAACTGTACTAATAGCTCTTGCAAAGTTTCAGGCAAATTGATTATTCTTTGAATTAATTCTTGAGGGCTAAATCCAAAAAATGCCAGAACGATACCAATAATGATAATAGCAAGCGCTGCACTAAATACTGTCTTGAGCAAACTAAGTAAAGCTTGAAAAACAATCAATATAATTACGAGTTCAGCAATTAAAGCAACTAACTGATTAGACATAATTTCACAAACCCATCAAATATAAAATTACACGGTCGTGGATTTTGTCAGGCAAAATGTATTTGAGTAATGCTGCAAGCTTGGCATCTGGGCCCACAAGATAGCGCGTCTTTGGATGTTTTGCAGTCAGTGCGTGAACAACAGAACGAGCAACGATATCCGCAGAAATACCATTCGCTGCAATAACTCCGGTGCGTTTGCGTACAGCGCTCATCGCACGACCGTAGAGGAGTTGTGCTGATTCGGATAGAGTCTCTCGTGCAGTATCAGCTTGACTGAATGACTTGTCCCAAATTGGAGTTGCGATCGCACCCGGTTGAATAAGCGAAACCGAGATATTCCAAGGTCGCAATTCCATCCGCAGTACATCGGTGAGTCCTTCGAGGGCAAATTTGGAAACGTTGTAAGCACCCACAAATGGAGATGGACTGATACCGCTAATCGACCCCATATTCACAATCCGACCCGCACGCAAACGTAGTAAACCTAAAAATGCTTGCGTAACTGCGAGTTGTCCAGTGACGTTAACTTGTAACTGTTGCTGAAAATCTGTAAGTGATAATAATTCTAAAGGACCAGGAACAGCAACACCAGCATTATTTATCAATCCCCAAATCCCATTGTCTCCAGTTGCGTTTGCAACGATTTCAACCGCAGAACTAATTGATTGGGCATCAGTAATATCTAAAAAAATCGGAGTCAGTCTTGATGATGCTTTTTGTTGAAGTTTTTGAGCATCAACATCTTTACGTACACCAGCAAAAACCAAAAATCCCATTTGGTCTAAGAGTATTGCACAAGCCTCACCAATCCCTGTCGATGCTCCTGTGATGACAACTGTACGTTTTTTTTCAATCATCGTTTAGTTTGATGGTGTATGGGTGTAGTAGAGGTATTTTGTATGATTAGATGCTGCTGATTTATACTGCGGCAAGAATGCTATTAGCAATTCGCTATTAGCCAAAAGCTAACCGCTAAGTGCTAACAGCCATCCTAAAAGTTTAATTTTTATGCGTTTTTAGTATATCAATCGCGTTGCTCCCCTGTTTTCGGTATTTGTTAATTTCAATACAAATTAATGTGGAGATTTTAGCGAATTATCGTATCCCCATCAAAATAGCAAATCGACTAATTGATAACCTCAGAATATTCCACAGGAATTGTTGATACCAATTCTATGTGAAGCTGCATAGAACGCCCGCAGGCTGTAAGCCTGGGGCTAACTGGAACAAAGCCTGCTGTAAGCAGGCTAATGATATGCATCTTCATATAAAAATGGTATGAGTCTATTCTTTACCGCAATAATTACACAACTAGCACATTATTAAGATTTACATTTGGTGTTATAATGACAAAACAAATCTCAAAACTATAAAATTGTTGGTTAGTTAGAACGTTCGCGCTGTACGCGTTCTTGTAGGGTAGCTCAATCCAACCTGCAAAAAAGCTGTTAGGGAACTACACCCTTAGATTTATTAAACCTAAATCTTAAGATAGAATAAAACCTTGGTCAGTGAGGTTGAACCCACTTCTTCAGATACTGTAACTTCGTTATCTTAAATAGTAATCTAAAAATAACAATTAAAACTGGTTGTTCTCAAAAGCTATTTTAAACTTGATTTCAAAATAATCCGGATTAATACTAAGGTTAAGTTTCATTTATTTCTCACTTATCTGACATTCAAACAAAAGGAGCATTGCCATGAATACAGGTTTATATGAATTGACCCTAGAGCAACAATTTCAGATGAGAGCGATGCAGGAATCGGCCCAAGACTTAAGCCGCGAACAAATGTTAGATATATTGATGCAAACGTCACGCTTATTAATGGTAAAAGATAATATCATTCGTGACTTGATTAAAAATGGTGCTGTGTAAAATCATTCCTAGATTTCGGAATATAATACCGTTGGGGAGTATTGAGTCTCTGTCATTGCGTACTCCTAGCCCTTTTAGGGCGGCTGCGCCAACGGAGAACCCCGAAGGATGGAGCGGTCGCGTAGCGTGTCCCCTTGGGACTCAGCAAACGCAAGAATAATCGATTTGCCCATATCCGCGACTTTTTGAAAAAGTCGGGGGTATCATAGCAGTTCCCAAGCACTTGTGGTACATCTGTAGGGGCGCAAGGCCTTGCGCCCCTATATTGCTGTAAAATTGCCATACCTCATGAGACTGGGAAACGTCATAACATAAATTTCATTCGTAAGTATCAATTATTGACTCCTTCAATTTTTCCACGGTCGTCCCAAACGCCTTTGCTACCTCTATTAAAAAATCCTCATCTTGGGTAGCTTGATAAAAACGGGCAAGATTACGCAACGAAATTTCTAAACCATACTTGTCATTAAACTCAGCCATAATTACCAAATCTTGCAGGTAATTTACTTTTGCTTCCTCTAATCCTAATTCTTCCGCTACCTTCCCAAGTTGATAGTAAGTGCTAGCACTCGAATAGCGATCGCTATATTCGATGTATATTTCGAGAGCTTTTTGATAATAATCTCGTGCCTGGTGGTATTCGCGCAGTTGTTGGGCAACCATTCCCAACTGGTGGTAAGTGCAAGCACTCGAATAGCGATCGCTATATTCGATTTTAATTTCGAGAGCTTTTTGATAATAATCTCGTGCCTGGTGGTATTCGCACAGTTCTTCGGCAACCCTTCCCAACTGGTGGTAACTGCTAGCACTCGAATAGCGATCGCTATATTCGATGTATATTTCCAGAGCTTTTTGATAATAATCTCGTGCTTGGTGGTATTCGCGCAGTTCTTCGGCAACGTTTCCCAACTGGTGGTAAGTGCCAGCACTCGAATAGCGATCGCTATATTCGATTTCAATTTCTAAGACAAGTTGATAGTAATCTCGTGCTTGGTGAAACTGTCGTATATCCAGAGAGACATCACCTAAGTAAAATAAGGAATAGACGATAGCACTACGATTGTTCTGGTTTTTGGCAATATCTAAAGCTTGTTGATGGTACTTGATTGCGGTGTCAAATTGTCGTTGTTGGGAATAGCTTTTACCTAAGTTATTAATAATTTCGATTTGCAAGGAAGAATCAGGAAAATTCTTGCTAATTTCCCAAGCTTTTGTCAAATATTCTCTAGCTTGGGTTGGTTTGTGCTGAGTTAAATACGCTTTTCCCAACTCATTGAGAATATTACCACAATTGTCGAGATATTCTTGGTTCGGTTTGCCTCCAGTCGGGTTATACTCCATCAACAATCGATGCAATAAATCGATACGTTCTTGTTGTTCTGGTGTTGGTAAACGTTCTATATTACTGCTTGTATTCAGAGTATTTGCAATTGCACTGTCTCTAGTAGATTCTGTAGTTTTAAATCGAAATAAACCCGATTTCCAGGCCCAAAAATCAGGAGCAAATTTTGCTAACCGCGAAATAGCATAATCTGGCAAGAGAAATAAAATCGGATGGGGTACTGTTTGACGATAGGAATCGCGGATAAAGTTTAAATCCTGTAAAACTGGTGGGTACTCTCCAAAAACACCAATAGATTTTTCTAAATCACGAATCAATAAGACGAGTTTTTTATTTGCTTCTGGTTGAATCTGGGCTAATTGTAACACTAGCTCGTCCCGCAGAAATCGCAAATTTTCATTACTGAACTCTAAAAGTACAAATTGGATTTCCTGACACTGAGGATTTTGTTGCAATCCTAGAATTAATAGGTCTACATCTGGTGCAAAATTAATTTCAATAAAACCTAATGTAAATTTTTCTGCAAAGTTGACAAATGTCACTAACTCAGCAAATTCATCTTTGTTGTATGCGAGAAACTTACTAATTTCAACTTGAATTTCACGGTTGTTGTGCTGATTGGAGAGCTTGTTGAAAGAACTCATTTTGTTTCACCACCGGATTTGGGTAATTCCATCGCTTATCGCCGTTATATTCTAATACAGAAGTATTAAATAGCATTAATTGTCCGATTTCATCTTTACTGACATTTTTGGTTAAACAAACCTGAGCCAAATGAGTATAATGTTCTTCAGGAATAAACCGTTCAAAACTAAATTGTTGCTGTTTAAATGCATAATCAATATCCTCTGCCGTAATTCTTGGATGTTTGCGGGTACTTGCTGTTTGACATGCAGAACGCATCATTTGCATTAACTGACGTACATGTCCCCCACTCGCTTTTGCTAATTCTAATAAGTGATTGCGGCTCTCAAAAATCGCATCAATATCAACCCGCT
>JANNFJ010000836.1:0-15901 GCA_031379725.1 Calothrix sp. OTE_75_metabat_31 | reverse complement strand
TTATAGAGTAAGCGAGCTAGAAGCTCGCACTACAGGCCGAAATAGGATGCTCCCAAATATTCTACTTACCATTTAATAATACTTATTCTTAAAAAGAGATAAATATTAATTTAATTTTTATAACAATTACAATCAATTTTGAAACTTATTTTTTATTAATTTAGCAATTAATAAAAATAAAACTATATTTTCAGGTAACGATATCATGTCCACAAAACTAATTCATCAAACGCCCAAATCGCTATAGAGACGTTACATGTAACGTCTCTATAGCAGTCAAAATTAATCACATGAACCAGTAGTTTATGGAAAACCTTGGAACAGACGCGTACCGCTAAGGCGGAACTTGTAGGGTAATATCGCATCTCCACATTTTGCAAATTAGAAACGAACGCTTACATATTTTAGGGCTATAAAAATGTAGATGAAATCTATTGTATTAAAAAACGCAAATGCACCCTATCAAAAACATCGAGCAAACGCAAATATATTCAGTCATCCTTAAGAACTAGTAAATCATTGATTTTTACTTGCGAAGGCTATCGGTTGAACTACTTTTCAACAGCTTCTTGGAGTGCAAATCGTTGTTGCTGGGTATAGGGAATATAAGTACTTGCAGAACTTGATACCCCATTTGCAACAACTCCGATTAAGTTTAACTTGCTCAACATAGCTGTCGCCTGAGCAAGCTGAGTACGAGTCACGCGACCAATACTCGCTACCATAACCGTGCTTCGGCATGATGAACCTGCGAGCAAAGCATCAACTAACCCCAGAACAGGAGGTGCATCAATTAATACTAAATCATAGTTTGACTCGAATGCTGCCATCAACTGTTTCATGCGAGGGGAACTAAGAAGATTGGCAGGATCGGCAGGTATGGGGCCTGCTGTGAGAATATCAATGTACGATGAACCACAAGATTGAATGCTAATTTGACTGGGCAAATCAACATCGCTTCCCAGTAAACTCGAAAGTCCTTGTTCGTTGGGCAAGTTGAGTTGTGCGTGCAAGCTTGGCTGACGGAGGTTAGCATCAATCAGCAGTACCCGCTTGTGCAAGCGGGCGGCGCTCATTGCCAAACCCAATGCCAGTGCGGACTTACCATCATCAGGTAATGCCGAGGTAATCATCAGCGATTTAAGCGCTGTTACCGTATTAAGTAGTTCAATATTCTTATAAATTAGGTCGAGCGATTCCCAACGGGGAGGTGATTGTAGTACCTGAATTGTCCAAGGAGCAAGAACTGCAGGTTTGCCAAAAGGCAATTGAATCATTGATTCCCTAGCTTTCGCTGGTGGCAATTTAGGAGTTGTTCCCAACAGCGGCAGAGCGATTTGTTTTTCCAATTCAGCCGTAGTGTGAACTGAATCATCGGAAGCTTCACGCATTGCAGCGGCGATTCCTCCTAAGATTAATCCAACAACTCCACCCAACATCAGGTTTTGCTGGAGGTTGGGGCCCATGAAAGCGCCTTTTTGAGGTTTTTCAACGACTTTCCACTCGAATTGACCTTTATCAAGTTCTTGACGCAGTTGCTGTTCGGCTTTGACAAGCTGGTTGTAGCGTTCGCGGTTGATTTGGACGAGTGGTTGCAAGCGGTTGTATTCTGCCAAAAGCGCTGGGAAGCGTTTCGAGTCGTTACGCAGTTGCTCTTCTCTTTCTCCAAGGCTCTGGTCGCGTGCCCGCAAACCAATATAAGTAGTTTGGGTTTCGACAAGTTGACCTGCGAGGTTGAGGTCTATAGCGCTGTCATTGCCTTGCTTTTGTAGGCTTTCTGGGGGAGCGTTAAGTTGATTAACTCCCAAGGTTGTGCCAGCTTCTTGTTGAAGAAGTTGCAGCTGTCGTTGTTTTTGAACGATTAAGTCTTGAACCTTGGGTGCTTCTTCGGTGTAAAGCAAACGTTGTTTTTCGAGTTCGAGGTCAGTTTTTTGGATTTCGTTAAGCAATGCTTGGTAGCGAGTTGACTGACTCAAACGAGCCGAAACGAGGGCGTTTTGGGGGGTGCGTTGCAGTCGCTGTTCTAATGACTGGTGACGGGCGATCGCATCTTGATATTGAGCGCGAACGTTGAGTCGTTCCTGCCCAATTGCAGTCAGAGAAGTTTCGAGGGTTTTGGCTACAGATTCAGGGTCGGTGAGGTTTTGAGTTTTACGAAACCTCAGTAAACTAGTTTCCGAACCAGTTAGCTCTTTGCGAACTTTATCTAACTGTTCGTTGATTACTTTTAAACCCCTTCGCAACCGTTCTTGCTGCTGTTGTTTATTGTAATCAAGATAAACTTTTTGTAATTCTTCTAAAACGCGCTGAGTTTTAATTTCATCTTGGTCGGTATACTCAACTTGAAAGATTTTTGTGGCAATGTTATCTTCTTTTTCTTTAATTTGTGAGAGAACTAATGAGCGCTTAATTTGACCAACATTAATATCTGAATATTCATCTTTGAGTTCGTCGGCAGCTTTTTCGAGATGCTCGCTATTTCGCATCAAGTTGAGTTGCGTTGCCGTATCAACTTGCGTGCTAGGGTCGGTAAATTGATTCGGATTTTGCGCTGCATCTCCCTGTCCTTTGCTGACAACGTTCGGTTCTACCAGCAATTGCATGGAGCTTTTGTAGGTCGGTGGCGTTCTTTTTGTAACATAGCCAGCAACGGCGATTGATGTTAAAAATACTGCCAGAAACCAAGGGAATCTGCGTATTAAAACTGCTAACAACTGCCCGTAACCGGGGTCGTCAGCAGATTGATTTAAGGCTGGATTGACTGTCGTTTGTATCACAATTACTATCCCTCAGCTAACAAATCAAGCAAATGATTGTTTTAAACCACAAGTTTGGTCAATAACTTGTTCGACTTTACTAAAAAAGGCTTGTTCTGAAAAGTTTGCTACTGCATGTTCGCGGATTTTGTAATAATCCCAATCGGTCACATGTGCCTCGAGTAGCGCTGCTTGCAATGAATCGGGTGTTTGTCGTTTAAAAAACACACCCGTTTTTCCTGGTATTTGCGTGTCCAATACCCCACCTGCACCAAATGCAATTACAGGTGTACCGCTAGCGTTGGCTTCAACTGGAACTAATCCATAATCCTCCAGCGCTGCAACGATTACCGAGCGAGAACGAGCAAATAACTGAGTGCGTTCGGCATCAGTTACATGTCCCACAAACTCGATATTTTTCATTGCTTTCGATTGTAAGCGATCGCGCTCTGGTCCCGAACCTGATATTAACAGCCGCCATCCCAGCCAGTTAAAAGCTTCGACTATTATATCAAGACGTTTATAGCTAATCATTCGAGCCGATGCCAGATAGTAATCATCTTTGGTACCGGAAAACTTAAATTTACTCGTATCAATTGGGTAATTTATAACAATTGCTTTTTTACCATAAATGCTTTGAATCCGACTGGCAACTACACTGGAATTGGCAATATACAGGTCGGGTTCCTGCGCGTATACCAGGTCTACGTTTCGCATCATTTGGAAGACCTGTTCGATTAAAGGTGCGAAGTATCGATAGTCACCATATTCGCGCAAGTAAGTTTCGGTATCCCACAAAAATCGCGTCACATTGTGACAAAAACAAACGTGCTGTGCAGATGGTTTTTTGCGTACAGCTTTGGCAAAACTGGTACTACTGCTAATAATTAAGTCATAGCTTTGGAGGTCGAGGGTACGAAATGCCGGAAAATATAACGGTGCCATTAACCGGAAATACTTGGCAGCACCTGGAACATTTTGCAAAAATGTTGTATTGACAATTCGCTCCCCCAGGTCAATTGTTTGCTTGGGATCGTATACTGAAGTGAAAATATCAGCTTCGGGGTAGTGCTTGCACAGCAACTCGAATACACGCTCTGCCCCACCACGTTGGGTTAGATAATCATGGACTAGAGCTATTTTCATAAAACTCCCCTGATTGAATAACTTTTACTTTAATTTTATCTAAGTAGCACTTAGTAACATATATAGCTAGTAATTGTAATTCGCATGTTATGGGCATTTAATTGTCAGGTTAGAAGAGTGAATTCGGGAGCGACTTTAATGGAGATAAAATTGCAGTAGCTAGCGATTTACTTATCATATGGGCACTTGAACTAATTCTTTTAAATCTTTAACTCAGGTTTACAGATATTTCAAATTTCCATTGCCAAAAATAAATATTTGCTCGCTACTGCATAAAACTTAAAAATCCTATCCTACAGTTGCCATAGTTTTACTCGACGCAAAATAAGCATCTTGTTCGGAGCGAAGTTGATCGCAAAGTCTATCCCCAGGCAATTCTACGTCATTGTAAGTCAATACTTGGTCTTTGGAAATATCTCGTTTTAAGCGACATCCCTGGGCTAAACCCATTGGCAACAAGTTTTGTTGCCCAACGATGTCAGAATTTTCACACTGACCGTAGGTCATGTAGTCTCCGATACCATCTAACGTTTCTCCAGCTTTGAGATCGATTTTGGCAGTTGTCACAACATCAACCAAGGGTCTTCCCAAAGGAGTCAAAACGTAGTCTTGGAAAAGCACAACACGGGCTACCGATAGAGGTACTTCAAAATGGCACAGGTGATAAGGAGTGTAAAAGCTGTAGAGGGGGCCTTCACCTAATTTGTATAGGTTGAGATAGTGTTGTTGTTTGGGGTCGTCGTGAGTCGCAAATACAAATACTCCAGGTCCTGGCTTTGCTCCCACAACATAATCAACGATGCCACCTAAAGCTTTGAGTTGTTCGACATCGTACATGTTGGTCATTTCATCGACGTGACCGCCAAAATCGTATCCCAACATGCCGCGTTTAGCCACTTTCATCCCTGTAGCGTTGGCAACAATTGCCTGCTCAAAGGATATTTTGGTTCCATCAGCAAAGCTTGTTACCATGTTGGGCTTTTGTCCCCAACGTTTGGCAAATGCTTCTTGGGTAGTGGGGTTGCGGTATGGGTCTTGTAAGCCCTTGATGTTACCACATAACAGGGGAGTTAGACCAATACTTTTCACGAAACGATAGAGATTGAGTTCGACTCCGGGTTGGTCGCCGTCGCAAGCTGTTAAGATGACACCAGCTTTATCGGCATGGACTTTGAGAATCGACCCAATTGTGCCATCAAGTTCGGCGTTCATCATGACCACATGTTTGCGATGAGCGATCGCTTCCATCACGACATGAGCGCCAAATTCCACTGCACCAGTCACTTCAATCAGCGCGTCGATTCCTTCGGCGCGACACAGCAGCATCGCATCTTCAGTAACCGCATATTTATGTTGAGCGATAGCGTCTTCTAAGTCGGTAACGCTGGAGACAGTTTGGAAATCTTCGATGCCAGCTTCCAAATAAGCACGTTTGGCTGCATCAAGGTTACGATTGGAAATTGCCACTAACTCCATACCGGGAACCGAATTTGCAATTTGGTTGGCAATACCTCGCCCCATAAAACCAGCACCAATCATTGCGACTTTGATGGGATTTCCAGCTTCTTGCCTTGCTTGTAATGCTCGATCGACAATTATCATGAATTTTACTCCTGAATATTTATATCTTTTTACTGTTCGTTCCCTGATGGAAACGGTAAGAATTTCCTTTGTATCCTAATTTTCGCTTTTTGAGACAAGCTTTGGATTGTGGAACTGAATGATATCAAGGTTGTAACTCATAGTTAAAGAGGTTTAAGCGATTAACAAGCATTCCTAGTTCCAACTTGATGTAAATAGTCTCTTCACTCTTCCCCACAGACTAATCATTAACTTACACCACCTACGCTCATCATTCGCAGGAGGGGCCAATTTAGATCCTTTTCAGAAATTTCTGTGACTTCAAGAGGCCATTGAATATTAAAGAAAGGGTCATTGTAACGCAAACCGCGTTCGTAACCTGGGGTATAAAATTCGCCAACTTGATAGACAATTTCGGCTTTATCGGTAAGCGCTTGATAACCGTGAGCAAACATTTCTGGAACGTACAATGCACGATGATTTTCGGCGCTGAGTTCGACCCCAATATGTTGTAGAAATGTGGGAGACTCTGGACGCATATCGATGATTACATCGTAGATTGCACCTTGAGTACAGCGAACTAATTTAGTTTCTGCTGCTGGAGCAATTTGGTAGTGCATTCCGCGCAAAGTTCCTTTGAGATGGTTAAAGGACAGATTGCATTGAGCAACTGTTGGCTTTAAACCATGTTCCTCGAATTCTTTCGCACAGAATGTACGAGCGAAAAAACCACGATGATCGTGTTTTTCTTCTAAATCAACTATATAAGCATCTTTGAGTTCAGTTTCAGTGATAATCATCTTGTTACAATCAAATTGAGAACATTAAGCTTGTGCAATTCTATCTGCCAAGATTGTAATATTTTTCTAAGGTTTTATGCGTTTATATTTTGATATTTCATTATAAATACATGATTATTTTAAAATACAAATCCATAGTGCCAAAATATTTAAGTTTTAGTAATTCTGGCAGATAGGCATTTTTCTAACGATATTTTGGACATTTTGACTAACACCAAAAATGGTCGCATAGTTATGTAATCCAAGAAATGAATGATTCCGTAGGATAGGCATCTTGCCTGTCCGCGTATGTGATGACAGATAAGATGCCTATCCTACTAAAATCGCTCGTTATTGTTGATTTTCGCTGCTTTATATCGAACTTTTATATAAATCAGCTTTCAATCTAGATGTATCGCTACTTTGAGCGCGTTCTTCTATAACCTGATGATATAAATTGATGTATCGCTGAGTATAAAGTTCCAGCGAATATTCTTCAACTGCAATCGCCCGACACTTTGAACTCATTGACAGCCGCAATGCATCGTCTTCGAGTAGTTGCACAATATGGTCGCGCAGTTCTTCGACATTTTCTCTTTCGGCAAGCAAACCCGTAATTCCAGGACGAACTGCATCGGGTACACCACCGACATTAAATGCAACAACAGGTGTACCGCAAGCCATACTTTCTGTAGAAACAATCCCAAAAGCTTCGTTCCGGGTTGGAAAAATAAATAAATCAGCAGCAGAATAAAGAACAGCTTTAAAAGAATCTTCGTTGACAAACCCAAAGTTAAAAGCAGGAATATCAACGCTGTCGGGTAGAGATTTGCCGCTACCCATTGTAATAATTACCGTTTCGGCTTTCAACGATGCCGGTAGAGTTTCCAAAGCTTTCAGAAGTAAATCGCCACCTTTACGACTATCTTTAATTGTAGCTGCACCAAACATTAAAACCTTTTTGCCTTTTGGTATTCCCAATTGAGAACGGCATTGTTCTTTATCGAGTGGCTGAAAAACTTCAGTATCCAAACCATAAGGGATATGATGAATCGGCAGATGATTGAGCATACTTTGCTTCACCATCTTTGTCATCCACGTACTATTTGTGACTATGTGTAAATTGGAATGATTGTATGCCCAATTTTTCATTTTCCACTCGATGCTAGTATTGTCGCGTTTGATAACACCGGGTACATCAGGATACGGGCATTTTCCACAGCCAGTTTTCCAGCGATCGCAATCGTAACTGTAATGGCAATGTCCGGTAAATCCCCACATATCGTGCATTGTATAAATTGTTGGTTTTGCAGTTAACCAAGGTAATCCGAGATAACTGATAAAGGCACCATGAATACAATGCAGTTGGAGTACCGAAGCTTCTTTGTAACAAGCGCGATTGCGGATGTTAATCGTGCTGAAAATTCGGGCGCAATTATTTAAACCAAGCTCGTTTTCGATAGCTAATAAAGCCCGTTCTATAACTTTGACTGGTAACGAACGGTCAAAGTATATCGTTTCGGGGCCGCCTAACTCAGGAAGTAAACAAAATATTTTAGATTGATGTCCCCCTGCCTTCAAACCTCCATGCAGTCGCCGCATGGCAATCCCAGTCCCCCCCGTGGAAGTATAATCGCTAAGATTTATTTGTAAAACGTTCATAGATTGCACCCCCAACTCAAGATATATTTAAGCCCTACTGGTCTATGTCAAAAATTTTTACGTTAATCTTGACCCTTTCAGGAGGGCTAGAATCCGGGTTTCTTGGAGAAACCCGGATTCTGGTCTTCTCGAAAAAGTCAAAACCAATGAGGCAGACTGCTAGTTAATTTTCTTTAAATCAATCAATATAATTATGTAGAATATCATCTATCCACCATGTTACTACTTAAACAATATTTGTAATCAAGTTTTAAATGATACATTTTATGTCTTTCAACGTATTTAGTAAATCAAATTTAAAACGGTTGTTAGATCCCCGATTTTTTTTAGGATGCAGAGGCTCAAATCGTGGCTAAGACCCCTCCAATGGTCGCAAATACTGCGTAGGGGCACGATACATCGTGCCCTGGTCATACCATAGAATAACGAAAATATTACACTTACTCTCAAATCAAACAACCTCAGCAATTGATACAGCCACAGGTCGAGGAAAAGTGTCATCCCAATATTGCGTACAATCTTCGGGTTTTTTCGGAGGATTTGCGGTGTAAACAAAAAACAGCGCCGAACGTTCTTCAGAACGAAGCGTTCCGTGGTGTAAAACGCTTTTCGTATCAACTAATATGACTGTACCTGCTTTACCCGGACAAGATTTCCAAGCTGTTTCTGGTATAATATTTTTGAGAGTATTATCGCTAATACCTAAATAACCCGATTGCCAAAGCTTGTGGTAAATTCGGTAGTAGTTAATATTGTATAAATTAGTTAAATATTTTGGTACATATTCAAACGGTCCGTGTTTCGGTTCGACATCGCTTAAGTACACAATTGCCTTAATGATCCGGCGGTCTTCAGAATCTTTATGCCAAAGTAACGTCCCAAACTGGTTTTCGTTAGGAAAGTCTTTGCGTAAATGGACACCGTGGAATGCAACTGGTAAGCCAATATAATTTTCAATGATATTCAGCAATCGCTGTTCGCTGCCCCAGCAGGAAAAGGCTGACAAATCGGTGACTGTGTAGATTTGCGGTAGTTTTTTACCTGATTTGTTACCTTTGGATGCGGGCATTGCTGCCAATTGATTGGACGATTCATTCAAAAGTTGAGGTGTCGCTGCGAGTCCTAATGCTGCAAGGGAAGTGACGCAAACGCCCTCGTATTTGAGTGTATCAAGAATGGCGCTATCTGTGCCGTTAAGTGCAGGCAAATTTTTAGCGTGGTTTGCAACAGTAACCCGATAAGCTAACTCCGATTTCAACTCAACTATTCGGCTTTTAATTTTGTTAATCACGGTTCCCTCATACTTGTTGGATTGTTGAACGACTCGATATAGGCAATTTAATACTTGGAGGTTTTGGATAGTCGAGAGGTCTAGAAACCCGGTTTCTTCAAGAAACCGGGTTTCTGATTTCCCCCTAATCGAGTAGTATTGATAGTCAATTCGTCATCATTTTTTATCAACTGCCATGCAGAGACCGCAACTAAAGTCCAAAATGGAACAATAGTTTTGATTGCGTAAAAAGGCCATCTTCGCAAAGCACCTAAGAAAACTTTCAAGTTTGCTTCTCGGAAATTTCGCACAATCATCCGTCGGCAACATTGCTTGGAGTATCCCGTTTCTTCTAACTTCACAATCACTTCGGGGGTATGCTTGTACTGCATCAATAGTGCTGATTTAGGTTCGCGTTGCCAATAACTAACACCAACAATACACTCCATAAATGTTTCTTTTGTGACAATGATGCTGCCACGTGCCGCACAATATCCAGCTAAATAAGCTAGGAATATCCAATTATTTTCGGCATCACTCCAATAATCAAGCGCTTTTTTGACTAAATCGGTTCGGTAGATAGTTGCTGTCAAAAAAATTACAGCACCTATACTCTTGTCAAAGCAATGCTCAAATACTGCTTTGCTATCACTCAAACCATCTTCGGTATCGGCATCGAACCAGCGATTACCAATAATTGTAGGTGGATGAACTGGTTCGTTGGTGATTTGGTTGCGTCCCGAAAAATTGAGGAATATTAGGGAAATATCTTCTTTTTCTTTAACTTTGTTGATAACGTAGCTAACAGAACGGGTTTGGATGGGGTCATCATCACCAATTGCCCATACATACTTAGTCGTAGCTGTTTTCAAACAATAATTTATGTTTCTGAGAACTCCCAAATTTTGAGAATTACGATTTACTCTAAATGTCATATTTGGCAATTTATCTTGCCATTTTTTGATAACATCTTGAGTATTATCAGTTGAGCAGTTATCAGACACTAAAATTTCGCACTCCGATTCAAATCCTTTAATTGCTTCTGATAGCCAACTCAGTTGTTTATCAAGAAGATTAGCGCGATTAAAGGTCGGAATAGCGATTGTAAGTAGTTTATTCATGGGA
Source organism: Calothrix sp. OTE_75_metabat_31 (assembly GCA_031379725.1). Taxonomy (GTDB): domain Bacteria; phylum Cyanobacteriota; class Cyanobacteriia; order Cyanobacteriales; family Nostocaceae; genus JANNFJ01. The sequence goes on along the minus strand of JANNFJ010000836.1, from coordinate 5,582 downwards.
AGGGAACAAATTAAATTGAATCGAATAGATGTATAAATCGGGTTGGATCTATGTTGACGTAGCTTGCGGCGCTTGAAAGATTATGTGCTGTAGGGTGCGTTAGCGTGATTCGTAACGCACCCTACAGGGATAAGGGAATTGGGATTGCAAACGACATATGTAGAAAGCAGAATATCCAAAAATGTTCCCTTTATCCTTCAATTCAAACTATGATGCTACTAACATCAATTGATGAACCGGACATGGATATACCTTCACTTCTGGAACCGGCACTACAAACTGTCCTCCCCATTCACCAATGTATGCCATTTGCTCTATAATTTCTTCTTTGAGGTTCCAAGGCAAAATTAACACGTAATCGGGCTTGGTTTCTTGAATTTTGTCTGGGTTAAGAATAGGAATATGAGTACCGGGCAAATACAAACCTTGTTTATGTGGGTTGCGGTCTACAGTGTAATCGATAAAATCTTGACCAATCCCGCAATAGTTCAAAAGTGTATTGCCTTTCGCAGGGGCACCATATCCGACAATAGTTTTACCTTCAGCTTTAGCTGCCAGCATAAAGTTTAAAAGTTTGCGCTTGGTCGCTTTAACTTTCTCCCCAAAGGTAATATATGTTTCCATTCGGTGCAGTCCGGCTGCAATTTCCTTCTGTTTGAGTTGCACAACTCGTTGACTAATACCTGGAAAATCGGCATTATCGTGTCTGGCATAAATTCGTAACGAACCACCATGTGTAGGTAGTTCTTCAACATCGAATAATGTTAAATTGTGTGCGGCAAAAATCTTTTCAACAGTTAAGAAGGAAAAGTAAGAAAAATGCTCGTGATAAATCGTATCAAATTGATTTTGTTCGATTATTTGTAGGATATGTGGAAACTCCATTGTCAAAACGCCGGTGGGTTTAAGGATAATTTTCATCCCGGCAATGAAGTCATTTAAATCAGGTACGTGCGCTAAAACGTTATTACCTAGTAATAGGTCGGCTTGTGTTCCTTGTGAAACTAGTTCTGTGGCTGTTTGAACGCCAAAAAACTTAACTATGCTCTTAATACCTTTTTCCTCAGCAAATTTGGCAATATTTGCTGCGGGTTCAATACCCAATACGGGAATACCTTTTTCTAAAAAGTATTGGAGTAAATAACCGTCGTTACTGGCAATTTCAATAACTTGACTATTTTGATTAAAACCAAATTTTTCCACCATCAAATCTGTGTATGACTTGGCATGTTTTAGCCAGCTTTCGGAGTATGACGAGAAGTAAGCATAATCGCTAAATATATTATCGGGTGTTTCAAATTCTTCAAGTTGGACTAATAGCGTATCTTCCGAAACGTAAGCATGAAGCGGATAAAATTTTTCGGCTTGATTGAGTTGGTCTGCATTTAAGTAAGCATTCGCTAAAGGTGACATGCCCAAGTCAACAAAAGTGTTGCGTAATTGTTGACCGTTAAACCGACATTGTGCTTTACCCATGATGATTTATTTTCCCTGAAAGTAGATGTTATTCAAAAGTCGTTCTTAGTCAGCTAGGACTCACGCAGCAGTGATGAGTATTGAACTTTATTAGCCACGGAGGACACATCAATAGGGGGTTTGGGAGACTTTTCTGGTAAGTCCTACATAGCAGTTCGTAATCAAGTGAGGTACATCTGTAGGGGCGCAAGGCATTGCGCCCTTATCTTGGTATAAGGCTGTACCTCAATGGGTTGAGGAACACTATCAGCACTTACAGCAGTTTTCATCTAATTAGACCACACAAAAATACATCAAATACCTCTTTGCGCCTTTGCGCGATATATTAAAAATGTGGTTCATTTACCTGGAAATGGCTGTAAGCGCTGGTTGGAATCTATTTTGCCCAGAAGAAATCTTTGTCGATTTGTTGGGTGCGAATCAAGTACTCGAGTTGTTTCAAGCGAGTGAAACCTCTAGATGTAAAGGTTTCCTCGGTCATATCAATTTGTTGGAATATATCGAATAGTTGTTTTGCTCCCCGTTCTGCATTCCAATCGCATTTGAAACCGGGTAATACTGTATTTATTTTCTCAAATGATACCCGATAGCTGCGATTATCTGCACCATTATCGCCAAAGCTTAATTTACAACCTACAAAGACACCAGCAATAATCTCTGCGATTTCTTTGACGCGGTAATTATTCGAGGTATCACCAACGTTAAAGATTTGGTTGTGAATAATATCGCGGGGTGCTTCTAAAGTACAAACAATCGCTTTGCAGATATCGAGTGCATGTGCCAAAGGTCGCCAAGGTGTACCATCGCTGGTCATTTTGATTTCTTTGGTTGTCCATGCCAATCCTGACAAGTTATTCAGCACGATATCAAACCGCATCCGAGGGGAAGCACCGAAAGCTGTGGCATTCCGCATAAAGGTAGGTGAAAAGTCATCGTCGGCAAGGGGTTGTAAGTCCCGTTCGACGAGGGTTTTACATTCGGCATAGGTAGTTTGGGGATTAACCGGTGATTCTTCGGTTACGTCTCCAGCGGTTGCAACACCGTAGACGCTGCACGAGGACATATACACAAAACGCCGCACTCCTGCCTCTTTTGCCAGTTTGGCAAGACGCACCGAACCTTTATGATTAATATCATAGGTAATGGTCGGTGAAAGTTGTCCGGCTGGGTCGTTGGAAAGTTCCGCCATGTGGACGATGGCTTCGACACCTTGCAAATCTTCGCTTGATATATGGCGAATATCTTTATTGAGGGTTTTTGCTGTAATTTGTGTACCATTATACAACCAGCCGACTTTATAATACCCTGTATCTACGCCGAGAACTTCGTGCCCGCGTTCCATCAGCAGCGTTGGAAGCAGCGACCCTAAATAACCTTCTGTGCCTGTTACTAGTACTTTCATTGTTGTCAATCCTTAGTTAATTATTATACTTTGATGGCAGTAGCCAAATGTGACTGTTCGGGAATTTCGGCGACAATGGCTTTGCCAATTTCGATACTTGAGGTAGCTGCTGGCGAAGGAGCATTGCATACATGAACGCAATTTTGACCGTGGATAATTAGAAAATCGTCCACGAGTTTACCATCGTTCATCAATGCTTGAGCGCGAACTCCAGCATGACAAGGAACCAAGTCAGATGCTTGAACTTCGGGTATTAATTGTTGCAAACTCCGGACAAAGGCAGCTTTGCTCCACGAACGAATCATTTCCTGAATACCTTCGTTGGCATTTTTGGCTGCTAGTTTCCAGAAACCTGGATAGGTAATGACTTCGGCAAAATCACCCAGGTCAAAGTCGGTCTTTTTATAACCTTCGCGTTTGAAACTGAGGACAGCGTTCGGACCTGCGTGAACGCTGTTATCAATCATACGTGTAAAGTGTACGCCCAAAAACGGAAAATCGGGATTAGGAACCGGATATATGAGGGTTTTGACCAAATACCGTTTTTCCGGGGTAAGTTCGTAATACTCACCCCGGAATGGGACAATCTTGGCCTGGGGATCGACTTTACCGAGTTTGGCAATGCGATCGCTATGCAATCCTGCACAGTTAATTACAAACCGGGTTTCAAATGTGCCGTTGTTGGTTTCGAGTACCTGATTGCTACCGCTTTGCACAATCCGCAAAACTTTGGTGTCCAGACGCAAATCTCCACCTTGTTTTTGAATCAGTTCGGCATATTTAAAACAAACTTTCTTGTAGTTAGCGATACCCGTAGAGTAAACGCGAATTCCCGCAACACAACGAACGTGGGGTTCGACTTCTCTGACCTCTTCGGCAGTTATGCGCTTGACTTTGATGCCATTTTCCAAGCCGCGATTGTAGAGATTTTCAAGGCGCGAAATTTCCGATTCGTCTGTAGCGACGATTACCTTACCACAAACTTCATGGTCAATATTATGTTCTTGGCAGAACTCAACCATTGAAGTTGCACCATCACGGCAAAATTTAGCTTTGAAACTTCCCGGTTTGTAATAAACACCGGAGTGAATCACACCGCTATTATTTCCAGTTTGATGAAATGCCCAATTACTTTCTTTTTCGAGGACTACAATCCGCGCATTGGGGTAGCGTTTCCCTAAAGCCATGCCAGTGGAAAGACCGACAATACCCCCACCTATTATGGCGAAATCATACATCGTTATATTAGCCCCTGTAATTAAGATTGATTGAAAAAAAATTGTAGAGATGCAAATCTAGTTTATCTGCGGAGATACTAAAGTTACTTAGTCACAAATTTGATATAGACAGATGCTAACCAATTCCCAACTCTTAACTCCCAAGTCCCTACCATACCTTCCAAGGGGCCTTATTTTTATTCCAAAGGTCTTCGAGGTAATTGCGATCGCGTAAAGTATCCATTGGTTGCCAGAATCCGTGGTGCTTAAATGCCGATAGCTGTTGTTTCTCGGCGATTTTTTCTAACGGTTCTTGTTCCCAAATTGTTGAATCCCCAGTAATTAAATCAACTACTTCGGGTTCTAGTACAAAGTAACCACCATTAATCCAAGCACCATCACCTTCAGGTTTCTCACGGAAACTAGAAATTTTGGTTTGTTCCGACCCCAATACAATCGCACCAAAACGTCCTGGTGGTTGAACTGCTGTTAATGTGCCTAAAGTCTTTTGTTCGTGATGAAATTTAATTAACTCTGTAATATTAACGTCACTAACACCATCACCATATGTAAAACAAAAGGTTTCATTACCAATATGTTCGCGGACGCGCTTCAACCTGCCGCCTGTCATGGTGCTATCACCGGTGTCCACAAGGGTAACACGCCAAGGTTCGGCGTTACCAGCATGTACATTCATTTGGTTAAATCGCATGTCAAATGTGACATCCGACATATGCAAGAAGTAGTTAGCAAAATACTCCTTGATTACATAACCTTTGTAACCGCAGCAAATTACAAAATCATTAATACCATGTGCCGAATAGGTTTTCATAATGTGCCATAAAATTGGCTTACCACCTATTTCCACCATTGGCTTTGGTCTAACGCTGGTTTCCTCACTCAGGCGCGTACCAAGACCTCCAGCCAAAATCACTGCTTTCATGGAAATGCCTCTAAATTTTTTTAAGTAGATGAATAATTGATTAGGGATACACTTTTTCGAGCATTAAGTTAATTGAGGACGAATACTTTTTGCTCTTCTAAGTATACAATCTAACCGTATTTCTACCCCTTAGTGTAAAGGCAAGATAAATAAAATTGTTTTATCTATGAAAAAATGGAAAAGCTTGTAGAGTCGTTAGAGAAAAGGCTTTATCGCTAAATGGTTAATCAATAATAAACATAGGATTAGTTATATATTAAGGTTTTTAAAGACGAAAACGCGAATAAATATAATAGTAAATTTGATTGATATGCCCGATTTTTGGAATTAAATCGGGGTAATACTTATTTATCCCAAATTTCTCTGTGTATACTCTTTGTCTTTGCGATAATTGTTATTATTGTCAAAATCAACGGTAGGAGCCACTAGTACTCCACCACAGAGAATATGAGGGGCTGTAATGCGAGCAAGATGCTATGGAAAGTGAGCAAGATGCTATAAAAAGCGAGCAAGATGCTCGCACTACCCATCAAAATTAATGACA
>JANNFJ010000772.1:0-4548 GCA_031379725.1 Calothrix sp. OTE_75_metabat_31 | reverse complement strand
CTTCAATTATTGAACGAATGATTCAAGGATCGGAACGACAATTGGGAATGATTAATTCCCTATTAGAAATTCATTCGAGTGATGCAGAAGGGATAATTATGCATCAGGAAGTAGTGCCATTTCATACATTAATAGAAGCCATTCTTCAAGATACAACATCGGTACTAAATCGATATCAAGCTCAAATCAATAACTTGATACGCAATAATTTTCCTAACGTCAAAGCCGACCAAGAATTATTACGGAAGGTATTTGTAAACTTATTAACACATAGCTGCCAAAATAACCCACCCGAATTAAATTTTATCCTTAAAGCCAAAGTTGAGCCAGGTCTGATTCGCTGTACGATTCAAGATGATGGAGTGGTAATTAGTAAACTTGAATGCACTAGATTCTTCGATTTATACGTCCGCGACCCACAAAGTTGTTCATCAACTAGTGCCAGCTTAAAATTATATATGTGTCGGCAAATTATTAAGGCACATGGGGGAGATATAGGAGTAACAAGCAACCGTAAGGGTTTAACATTCTGGTTTACATTGCCTTTGGAGGAAGGGAGTAGGGAATAGGAAGTAGGGAATAGGAAATATAATATACCTTCTTCTCCATCCAATACGGCTGGTGTTAATAATAATAGAGAGGTTACACGTAACGTTTCTACAGCGCTTTCGAGGACATTTATTACCTCTTCACTCCCTACTCCCCTAATTCATGGAAAGTTTCGCTAACGCAGAAAAATACAAACTCCAGCGTCGCCATTTTTTATGGCAGCGTTTACGCTTGTGGTTTTGGCTAGCACTAATATGCGTTTCAACTTTCCTTATCCGCGATATCTATAACTTTTTTTCTCCTCTCCAAGAATTAGCAGACATTCCCAAAGATTTTAGACGCTACTCGTTGCTTATCAATACGGCAATGCTGTTGAGCATCATTATCTCGTTATTAGTGCATCGAACTAAATTTGGTCGCCGTCATCCGGGAGTTTTGTTTCTGGGTTTATCCTGGTCGATTAGTCTGGGTCAACAAATTTTTAGTACCCTTAAAGGTTTTGCACTTCCAGATATTGTGTCGTGGTCGCTACTATTTTTGGGGCAAGCGACATTTATGCCAGTACGCTGGACGCTACACTTGCTGTCACAGGTGGTTTTGCTAATTTACTATTTTGGTGTTAACACGGCATTAGGTCTAAAATTACCCCCACCATCTAACCAAGGACCAATATTCAACGTTACATTTCTTCTCTATATATTTTGGTTCTGTGTAATCTGCGACTTGAGCGTTTACCTGTATGACAGCCTGCAAGCGCGTGAATTCTCCGCCCACAAAAAACTTGAGGCAACCAATGCCAAACTACAAATTGCCGAATCTAAGTATCGTAGTATCTTTGAAAACGCCGCCGAAGGTATATATCAAACCACACCCAACGGACGTTACATTACCGCAAATCCAGCAATTGCGAGAATTTTGGGTTTTTCCACACCTGAAGAAGTGACTACTTACTTTACTGATATTGGGCATCAACTTTACATTAATCCTCACCAACGTGCCGAATTCATCCGTTTAATTGAGGCAGAAGGCAGTGTTTCCGAGTTTGAATCCCAAATATATCGCCGTGACGGTAGTATAGTTTGGGTTGCCGAAAAAGCTTATGCTGTGCGCGATGTTCAATCGGGAGAGATATTGTATTACGAAGGGATGATTGAGGACATTACTCAACGTAAACGCGCCGAAGAAGCTTTACAAGAGCAATTCAACTTTTTACAAGTTTTAATCGATACGATTCCTGCACCCGTGTTTTACCAAAATGCAAAAGGGTTATATGTTGGCTGCAATCAGGCTTTTGAGACATCACTCGGTTTGAGCAAAACCCAAATAATCGGTAAGACAGTGTATCAAATTGCGCCCCAAGACCTTGCCGAACAATATCATCAAGCCGACATCACACTGTTGAAAAAACACGGAGTCCAAACTTATGAAAGTTCAGTACTCTATGCAGATGGCAAAAAACACGATGTCATATTCTATAAAGCCACCTTCGCCAAAGCCGATAGTATTGGCGGTTTAGTCGGAGTAATTTTAGACATAAGCGAAAGAAAACGTACTGAAGAAGCATTAAGAGTCTTTTTTCACGCAGTCTCCCATGACTTACGCAACCCAGTTTTAGGAACTTTGATGGTATTGCGAAATCTAATCGGGGAGGGTGGGGGTGGGGGAGACAGGGGAGACAGGGGAGACAGGGGAGACAGGGGAGAAACAAAAAATATTTTAGTCTCCTTTACTTCTCCTACTCCCCCCTCTCCCCCCTCTCCCATCCCTGTCCCTCGGTCTATTTTGGAACGCATGGTACAAAGTAGTGAACGTCAGTTAAATTTGATTAATTCTTTGATGGAAGCGCATGTCAGTGAAGTTCAAGGTATTGCATTGCAACTTGAACCGGTGAAATTATACACAATTGTCGAAGATGCGATCGCAGACCTAAAACCAACGCTTACAGAAAATCAAGCTACCCTCATTAATTTAGTCAAACCAGATTTACCACAAGTTAATGGCGATTCCATTCAACTTTGGCGTGTATTTTCTAACTTGATTGCGAATGCCGTCAAACACAACCCACCAGGGTTAGATATTACTATAAATGCCACTGTGGAAGATAATAATAAGATATATTGTACCGTCACCGATAACGGAGTCGGGATGACAAAACAACAATGTGCGAGCTTATTCGACCTTTATTTTCGTGGCGGAAATGTCCGAAATTCGTTAAGTTTAGGATTAGGGCTATATCTGTGCAAACAAATCGTTAAAGCACACGGCGGCGACATTGGCGTAACAAGTTCCCCAAACCTCGGTTCAACTTTCTGGTTCACTCTCAGCACCGTAAGATAGGCAACAATAACCCTTCCCTCTCAAACTATGGAATTAACCACGAATGAAATTACCCAAGTGCATGAGTTATTGAAAGATTACACTCCTGCACACCAAGGAATTGAGACTTTAGAAAGACATAAAGGTAATCTTGAAACCTCCTTCGATGAACTTTGGGTCAATAAAAACGGGCAATTCAGACCCCAAGCATCGACACCCTATAGAAAATCTCTTTGGGAAACAACCTTAGACGTATTGCGAGAAGAACTTTGCGGTGATGATGGTTTTCGCGCTCGTCTGAGTGAATATACGAAAAGTCCAGAGAACGCAGTATTAATCACAGCATTAATTGGTTATGTACTCGGTGCATCGGGACTACCTATTGACCCATCAATAGCCACTATCATTATTATTTATATTGCCAAAGTCGGATTGAATATCTATTGCGAATATATCGAACCCGATGTTCCGGCAATAGCGATCGCACAATCAAGTTAATTTTGACCTCTTTGTGATGGTTAGAATCCAGGTTTCGCAGAATTTACCCGGATTCTAGCCCTCTCGACAAATTATCTATAACAGTAAGGAATCAATAGTTCGGTTCCTGGTACAAGTACAATTACCTCTGGATTCGCAGTATAAATTGATTTCCACTGAGCGCGATCGCAGTAAAATTTTTCTGCTATTTTAAATAATGTATCACCATCTTCAACAGTATAAAACATCACTGATAACCCTGATTTTAATATTTGTAACTACAGCTTGCTCGATTGGTAAAATTTCTGACTGCGGTACAAGCTAGGACTAATACCTATTTCATTTAAGTAAATTGACATCAATAAAATCCGTTCTTAGCGAGCTTTATTAATTTTTTTTATGCTTAATTCCGTCTTGTTAGGCATCTTGCCTGTCCTGTTACCTCTTTATTAGTGTTAAATTCACAATTTTATGCAATCAACTCTAATTGTTGGCTAATTAATTGCACAGTATATATAAAGGCTCGACATCAATAACCAAGGTCAAAAATGATTACAGGGACTACCAAACTTTTAGGTGTAATAGGACATCCGGTAGAACATTCACTGTCACCGCTGATGCAAAATGCGGCAATAGCGCAAATGGGTATCGATTATGTTTTTTTGCCGTTACCGATTGCACCACAAAATTTACAAGCAGCATTAGATGGTTTTGCGGCAATTGGTGTTATGGGCTTTAATGTGACAATCCCTCACAAACAAGCAATTATGCCGTTAATGTCGGAAATATCGAGCCTCGCTCAAGCAGTTGGGGCAGTAAATACTGTTGTTCGCAAAGATAACCGTTGGATTGGTACAAATACTGATGTAGAAGGCTTTATTGCCCCGTTAAAAACTACTTACAACCGCGATTGGAGTCAGACTACAGCCTTAATTTTAGGTAATGGTGGAGCAGCACGGGCAGTTGTTGCAGGTTGCGCTCAAATAGGATGTGGAAAAATCCACGTAGTTGGACGCAATATGGTAAAATTAGAGGCTTTTCGCTCTAGTTGGAGTAATTCAGCACTGGGGGAGAATTTGCAGGTTCATCACTGGGATTTGCTGCCGAAATTGATACCGCAAGCGAATTTACTTGTCAATACAACACCGATTGGGATGTATCCCCACATTGACGAGTCACCATTGGGTCACGAAGAAATGAAAAATT
>JANNFJ010000764.1:0-2831 GCA_031379725.1 Calothrix sp. OTE_75_metabat_31 | reverse complement strand
TTGGGATAATTACATAGTTGGAAATCCTAGTCTATCGGGATTGTCGGCAAAGTTTAGCGTTTGTTTTGATGGTGGTGGGGGAGTTACAGTATGCGATGTATCTCCGATACGCTTACGCGATCGCATTAATGATATCGGATTGTTTGCTATAAATGTCAATGGTGATGTTTATTTCCAACTTTGTCTGGGTATTAGAAAGGGTCAACCACCTGAATTTGTGGGAGTTTTATTGCGACCGGAACAGTGTTTATCTGTTTTGGTGGCTTTGACGGATGTTTATTTAGATGATATCACGCAGAGGCGCAGAGGCGCGGAGGAAGAGAGGGGGAGGAGGGTGCGTTTGCGTGAGGTTATTGGTAATTTAGGGGTGATTTCGTTTTTGGGTGAGGTTGAACGACGTTTATCTCATACAATGTTGCGTGTTGATAGTCAAGAACCTCTTGGTCAAGTTTTAGATAGTCAATATAATCATCTTGGGATTCATCCGCAGTGTCAAAGCGGTTTATCTTATATTGGTGTAGTAGTTCCTCTTGGTCGGTTAGAAAGTTACCAAGTTAGTGGTTTGGCTGATTTAGCAGAAATTTACGGTAGTAGTAATCTCAGATTTACTCCTTGGCAAAATTTGCTTATCCCTGATATTCCTAATTTAAAGCTTGCGGAAGTTAAATCTAAAATTTCTCGATTGGGATTAGATTGGTCTCCCAGTAATATAAATAGTGCTTTAGTCGCATGTTCGGGTACTGTCGGTTGTGCTTCTTCTGCTACAGATACGCATTCACATGCAAGGTTCGTTGCGAAGTATCTCGAAAATGTCACAGACCAACCGATTAATATCCATTTTACCGGGTGCGAAAAATCCTGCGCTCAACATCACAAGAGTGATATCACTTTACTCGGCGTTAGTAGCGAAGCATATCACGTTTATGTAGGTGATGGAGAGGAAAAATTTGGTCGGAAAATTGCCGAAAATCTCCCTTTTCCTCAAATTCCCCCCCTGCTTGAAGCAATGCTGCGAACCTATCAACACAAACGCAAAAATCCCCAAGAAACATTTCGAGAATTTATTAATCGATATGAGGAAAGAGGAAGGGAGTGAGGGAGAGAGCAAATAATTAATCTAAAATCTAAAATCTAAAATCTAAAATCTATAAATTCTGTACGGGCGGGTTCACTAATAATCTTATCAGAAAACGAGAATTACTCATAAACACGCCCCGCCCCACCCCACACCCAATTCCCGATTAAAATGCCAAATTATATACAAAATCCTCAAGAAATTTATCGTAATTCTTTCGCTATAATCCGCTCTGAAGCTAACTTAGATGCACTACCACCAGATGTAGCTAAAGTAGCAGTTCGCATGATTCATGCCTGTGGAATGACGGATATAGTCGATGACCTTGCTTATTCCGAAAATGTGATCGCATCCGCAATTGCTGCATTATTATCAGGTGCGTCCATATTATGCGATGCTCGAATGGTGGCTGAAGGAATTACTCGCAGTCGATTACCTGCTAACAACCAAGTTATTTGCACCCTCAACCATCCCGATGTTCCAGCAATTGCAGAAAAAATCCAAAATACTCGTTCTGCAGCAGCTTTGGAATTATGGAGGGGACAGCTTGAAGGGTCAGTAGTTGCTATTGGGAATGCACCTACGGCGTTATTTAAGTTACTCGAAATGTTAGATGAGGGTGTTCCCAAGCCAGCAGCTATATTCGGTTTACCAGTTGGGTTTGTGGGTGCCGTGGAATCGAAAGTAGCTCTGGCTGCGGATAGTAGAGGAGTGCCATTTTTAACATTACATGGACGACGCGGCGGAAGTGCGATCGCAGCGGCGGCTATTAATGCGATCGCATCGGAGGTAGAATGATCAAAGGTCGTCTCTATGGTGTTGGTGTGGGTCCAGGTGACCCAGAATTATTAACTTTGAAGGCATTTAGATTATTACAGTCCTGTCCTGTGGTTGCCTATCAATCTGCCGATGATAAGGAAAGTGTAGCAAGGGGTATTGTTGCTCAATATCTTACAGGAAAGCAAATCGAAGTCCTTTATCATTTGCCTCGTGCTAGTGACCCCCATGAAGCACAACCTATTTACAACAAGATTGTAGAACCAATTGCGGCACATCTCGAAGCTGGACGAGATGTAGTTGTGTTGTGTGAAGGAGACCCGTTATTTTACGGTTCTTTTATGTATTTGTTTACACGGTTGTCAGGACAGTTTGAAACCGAAGTAGTACCGGGAGTTTCTTCACCAATGGGAAGTGCTTCGGCTTTGGGAGTACCTCTGAGCTATCGTAATGATATTTTTAGTGTATTACCTGCGACATTGCCAGCCCAAACTCTAGCGGCACAGTTATTAAATGCCGATGCAGCAGCAATTATTAAATTGAGAAGGCATTTTGGTAAAGTTCGGGAAGTTTTGCATCAAGTGGGGTTAGCATCAAGGGCAAAATATATCGAACGGGCAACAATGGAAAAGCAGCAAATTATTCAGCTAGATGAAGTCCAAGCAGATAATGTGCCGTATTTTTCGATGATTTTGGTGCCAAGTAAGTCTCAATTGTAGGATGTGTAGGATGGGCATTTGGGTCGTAACACCTAATCGCATCGATTGCTTGTACCCCAGTGCAGAATATAGATTTGATTTGGGAACTATATGTAAAGATTTCCAAATAACTTTCATGAGTAACCTTTTCAAATCGCAGCATCATTACCGTAAACACCAAAATTACTTCAAAAATATCTCTAAATCCCTGACCAGCACCACACTCATTAAGATGGGGCTGCGAATCGCTTTAGTAGTGATACTTTTAGCTATAATTAGCT
>JANNFJ010000725.1:0-10037 GCA_031379725.1 Calothrix sp. OTE_75_metabat_31 | reverse complement strand
ATGGGATATGTCAACGATTCAGACCCTGATGACCAAGACATGGAAGTTGGATCGCCCGATGTACTGCCAACACTGGGAATAAATAAAGTACAAGTACCTTGGGGAGAAAGAAGCGATCGCGTCAAGACAACCAAGATTGAACCCATCAAACCAGTCGTTGAACCACCAGAGATAGTATCGGTAGAAATGTCTACCGACGAACAGGATGTTTACGCTTTGATGGGGGTTTCGCCGCTACTGCGTTTAAACCGAGAGGTGAAAAGTTCCAAAGCTGTAATTGTGAACGTGACTGCACCCGGACAAACTCCGGCTTCCCCAGAAGAAGAAATCGAATCATTTCCTCCTGTTTCAGCAGTACCCACACCCACTCCAATTAAAGTAGCAAGAGGACGAAAACCTCTACCGAAAGTTGCGGTTGAAGAACCAGTTGAAGAACCAATTGAGGAACCAATTGAGGAACCAATTGAAGAACCACGTTACCCTATTGTCGAAACCGTTGAAGAACCAGTATCCAACACCATGAGCGAGGAAAATGATACTAGTACGGCTGCCGCTAACCGTCGCCGTCGCCGTCGTTCTTCTGCCCTTGATAGCGATTCTTAAAGTGTTACGGATGGAGTAAGTAGGTAACCAAATTAACAAATGCAACGGTCGCAACACTGGTTAGAATTATCAACGCTGCCGCGTATGGAGCAAACACCAATTGCAGGTGTGGACGAAGTAGGGCGAGGTGCTTTATTTGGCCCTGTAGTCGCGGCGGCGGTGATACTACCTAATTCAGTATTGTCTCAACTGATGGCAGCTGGAGTTAAAGACAGCAAAAAGCTATCAAGTTCGCGGCGCTTGCAGTTGGCGCAGCAAATTTGCACCAATTGCACTGATTGGAAAATTGGCTTTGCATCGGTTGCCGAAATTGAGCAATTGAATATTTTGCAAGCTTCGTTATTAGCAATGAAGCGGGCTGTACTCAAGTTGAAAGTGCAGCCTGCACTTTGTCTTATTGATGGCAATCAGTTGATTCGGGATTTCTCACTGCCCCAACAATCGATTGTCAAGGGCGACTCCCTATCGCTAGCGATCGCATGTGCGAGTATTGTTGCTAAAGTTTGGCGCGACGATTTGCTCGTGCGATTAGCTGTCAAATATCCAATGTATGATTTAGCACGTAACAAAGGATACGGTAGCCCGCGACATTTAGCTGCTCTAAAGCAGTATGGCTCGTCACGGTTACATCGCAAATCCTTTAATTTGCATATATGAGGGGGAAGGGCTAAGAAAAAATCCTTGTAAATTAAGCTTTCTACACCTTTCCCCTTTTACTGAGCAGTCTTACGTTATGTTACGTAGTGCATAGGGTTTTTTCCTTACCCTTTACCCTCTAAGTCTAAATTATTCTACGTTTAAGATTGGGAAATCTGTATTTCCTGGATCTTCGGTTTCTTTAGTTTGCAATTTTACCCAGCGATAGTAATCTTCGAGCAATTGATTAACTAATCTTTGCTTAACCGTTAACAGCACGCTTTTGAGTAAGCTATTACCAGTAGCTTCTAAAATTGGTTTGGGAGTAAAGGAAAATGGTGGGGGTAAATCTACCTGCACTTTTAAATCCGCTTGTCCTCGAAGTTGAGTTCCTATTTCGAGTTGTACGGGATATAAACAACCTGACAAAGTTAAGTTGAAGCGTTGGTTAACATACTCAAAACCGACAATTTCGCACCCTACAGACTGCAAGCAAATCGTTCCATTTGAGCAAGCCCAAACTCTCATATCAACTGTCGGCTGAATGCTCAACGTCATGAAACTAAGCGGACGCATTTTTAAACGGAATACTTCCTCCGAAAGTTGTTGAATACGGGTTGGGTCTACCAACGCATTTACCAGACGTTTCGGCTGGCGCAAGTAATGCCCAATTGGAATTGGCTGCTCTGGAACAGCAATTTCTACCGATAATGAGGCAGTAAAATTAGTAACCATGAGCTGTTCGCCTTGCCTTTTTAATATATTTTAATATTTTTGCGTTCAAAGATATTTATGCTTTAATCTACAATCGCCCCCTAATTTTACAGCTACTGTTGCGAAATATTTATCTGCTATAAGTTACAAAACTTGATAATTAGATATCTATATTGGTTTAAGGAAAGATTAATAATAAACATGTAGTCATTTACAGTTTTAAAGGTATCTTACCAAAACATATTGACTCGATTTATAAATACAGCATTGCAATTCAATAGGTATATATGAATTTATCAATTGCACATTTAGGACCTCCAGGTACTTACGCGGAACAAGCATCAATTTTATATACATCTTGGTTAAGTAATAATATAGGCGTTGATGCCATCCTTTGTCCTTATCCAAGTATTGCTCAGTCACTCCAAGCAGTAGCTAAAAATCAAGCCCAATTAGCTGTCGTACCTGCGGAAAATTCAATCGAAGGGAGTGTAACGATGACAATGGATGCAATGTGGCAATTGGATACTTTACAAATTCAGATGGCATTAGTAATGCCAATTGTTCACACCTTAATCTCTTGCACGCAAAACTTCGAGAATATTTCGACCGTTTACTCACATCCCCAAGGTTTGGCACAATGCCAAGGATGGCTTGAACGTTTTCTTCCCAATGTACAACTAATCGCCACAAATTCGACCACTGAGGCATTACAAAAACTCGAAGAAGATTCAAGCGTTGCTGCTATTTCTTCACAACGTGCAGCCGAGCTATATAAATTACCAATTTTAGCTAGAGGTATCAACGATTACCCCGATAATTGTACTCGTTTTTGGGTTGTTAGTCAAGGTACTACACCTCCACCACATGAACTACTACCTTTATGTAATAGCCGTACTTCATTAGCATTTAGCCTACCTGCCAATGTCCCTGGGGCATTAGTTAAAGCCATGCAAATATTTGCCGATTTAAGTATTAACTTAAGTCGGATTGAGTCGCGTCCAACCAAGCGATCGCTCGGAGAATATTTGTTTTTCATCGACCTCGAAGCCGATGCACGGGAACCACTAATGCAATCGGCACTTGCAGAATTATCTACTTACACTGAAGTTTTAAAGATTTTTGGCAGCTACAGTATTTTACCAGTTGATGCTGTTTAGTTGGTTGTCGGTTGTCAGTTGTCGGTAGTCGGTTGTCAGTTGTCGGTTGTCAGTTGTCAGTTGTCAGTTGTCAGTTGTCAGTTGTCGGTTGTCAGTTGTCAGTTGTCAGTTGTCGGTTGTCAGTTGTTAGTTGTCAGTTGTTAGTTGTCAGTTGTCGGTTGTCAGTTGTCAGTTGTCAGTTGTATGTTCGTTAAGTAATATCTAATAACGATCAATAACCAATGACCAATGACTAATAACCAATAACCAATGACCAATGACTAATAACCAATGACCAATGACTAATAACCAATGACCAATAACTAATGACCAATAACTAATAACTTTTAATTAAAAGTATCTTTGAGAACGGTACGGGCAGCTAAATGATTGCGAGTCGAGGTTAAAATTTCGGATTCGCGTTCTAAGCGTGCAGATGTATCGAGCATTTCCAGCAGCGCTTGCTGTTCGCTAGCGACACCATAAAGATTACTTGCTACCCAGTAAGATAATTCAACGGGGAGGTCGGGTAAATCTTCTGGTAGTTCGATATTTTGGTCGGTTAGTTTTGCAGATAGACGGACAACGTCCCGTAATAAATGTTCCACAACGGTAGCTAAAGGTTGCAAATCTTGGCTTGGTGTTTCGTCTTCAAGCCACTCGACTAAACCAACACGGTAGGGCTTTTCGCGGACATATTCCAGCACTCGGAATCGTTGCTGTCCCAAAGTTACCATTTTGATCCGGTCGTCAGGGAGACGTTGGTGATGAACGATTTCGGCACAGCAACCGACATTGGCAACAGTACCTTTAACTGGATCGACCATCAATACTCCAAACTTGCGATCGCTCTCCAAAATCGTGTTCATCATGATTCGGTAGCGATACTCAAAAATATGCAGGGGCAGGGGTCTTGTGGGAAATAGAACTACTTCCGGTAACGGGAACAGAGGTATTTCACGAACCGCGATTTTAGAAGAGGATGTCATCTTTACCTTGGTATAATTTTAAGCTTTAAAAGGTATGACTATGTAATTTTCCCGTACTTTAAATATATTCTATCATTTTGTTTTGAGCCAAGCAGAAAGCCCTGAGATATATTTCTTCAGGGCTAATAAATATTATGATAAATTGTCAGTGGTCAGTGGTCAGTTGCCAGTTGTTAATGGTCAGTTGTCAGTTGTTAATGGTCAGTTGCCACTAAAAGCGACCAACCACTACTAATCAATGACTAATAACTACTAATTACTGACCACTGACTAATAACTAATGACCAATAACTACTAACTACTGACCAATAACTAATGACCACTGACCAATGACAAATTACAATTTAACTTCAATATCAACGCCCGATGGTAAATCAAGCTTCATGAGTGCATCAATGGTCTTAGAAGAAGGTTGGTAAATATCGATAATCCGGCGGTGGGTGCGGGTTTCAAAGTGTTCGCGGGAGTCTTTATCAACGTGGGGCGATCGCAATACGCAATAAATCCGGCGCTTGGTTGGTAAAGGAATCGGGCCAATAGCTGTAGCGTTAGTCCGATTAGCGGTATCGACAATCTTCTCGCAAGAGGTATCTAACAAACGACGGTCAAAAGCTTGGAGACGAATTCTAATTTTTTGCTGCTGTAACGTTGCCATTTCTTTGATTTTCCTGGTTCTGATGATTTTTTTAATAGCTCAATAATAAGCAATCAGCTTTTTGCTTAGGGATGGCTGATTGCGAATAGCTTCATGACACGAAACAAAAGAGCAGAGACGTATTATAGCATCTCTGCTCTTTTTTATCGCAAAATTGACAAATTGTTACTTGATGATTTTGGAAACGACACCAGCACCGATAGTCCGACCACCTTCACGAATCGCAAAGCGCATACCTTGCTCAATTGCGATCGCGTTGATCAACTTCACGGTCATCTTGATGCGGTCACCAGGCATTACCATTTCGGCTGCACTACCATCATCGGAAGTAAAAGCGTCGATTGTCCCAGTTACGTCGGTTGTCCGCACGTAGAACTGAGGGCGATAACCAGCAAAGAACGGAGTCTTCCGACCACCTTCTTTTTCGGTCAATACGTATACTTCACCTTCAAAATCGGTGTGAGGGGTAATCGAGTTAGGTTTAGCTATAACCATTCCCCGCTCAATATCAGCCTTTTGGATACCGCGTAGCAACAAACCAGCGTTGTCACCAGCCATACCTTCCTCAAGACTCTTCTTGAACATTTCAATCCCAGTCACGGTGGTGGCACGGGTATTTCTAATACCTACCAATTCAACGTTGTCACCAACCTTAACTTTCCCACGTTCAATCCGTCCGGTAGCAACTGTACCCCGACCTGTAATCGAGAATACGTCTTCCACAGCCATCAAGAAAGGCTTGTCAATATCGCGTTCTGGGGTGGGGATGTAAGCATCCACAGCATCCATCAATTCGTAGATTTTATCTACCCAGCTATCTTCACCCTTTACTGTTTTGGGGTTGGCGGTCATTTTTTCCAAAGCTTTCAAACCCGAACCTTTAATTACGGGAATGTCATCGCCAGGGAAATCATAGCTTGAAAGCAATTCGCGTACTTCCAATTCCACAAGTTCCAACAGTTCTTCGTCGTCCACCATGTCTTCTTTATTCAAGAAAACCACCAGGTTCGGTACACCTACTTGCTTTGCCAACAAGATGTGTTCGCGGGTTTGGGGCATGGGGCCGTCGGCTGCGGAACAAACTAAAATACCACCGTCCATTTGCGCTGCACCAGTGATCATGTTTTTCACATAGTCAGCGTGTCCGGGACAGTCTACGTGTGCGTAGTGACGATTAGCTGTTTCATACTCTACGTGTGCCGTGTTAATTGTAATACCCCGTGCTTTTTCTTCAGGAGCAGCATCGATTTGGTCGTAACCTTTACCGATAGCTTGACCTGTAGCTGCTAAGGTCATAGTAATAGCAGCAGTCAACGTGGTTTTACCGTGGTCAACGTGACCGATAGTACCGATGTTAACGTGGGGCTTATTCCGTTCAAACTTTGCGCGTGCCATGAATACTCGTTTCCTTTTCTAGTTATGCGTTCCCTTTGCTTTTGGCGATGATAGCTTCAGCGACGTTGCGAGGTACTTCTTCGTAGCTGCTAAACTCCATTGAGAAGATACCCCGACCTTGGGTTTTCGACCGGATGTCGGTGGCGTAACCAAACATTTCTGCTAATGGGACTTTAGCAGTTACTTTGGCAATACCATCATCGGAACCCATCCCTTCGATTTGCCCGCGACGAGAGTTGAGGTCACCCATGACATCCCCAAGGTAATTTTCGGGGACTTCGACCTCAACTTTCATCACAGGTTCCAATAGGGCGGGTGAAGCTCTCAAGACAGCTTCTTTCATCGCCATCGAACCAGCGATTTTAAACGCCATTTCTGAAGAGTCTACATCGTGGTATGACCCATCAATCAATGTCGCTTTCACGTCAATCAATGGATACCCAGCGAGTATGCCCGATTCGCAGCTTTCTTTCATGCCTGCTTCGGCTGGACCGACATACTCTTTAGGTACTGTACCGCCGACAACCTTTGAGACAAACTCAAAACCTGTTCCGGGTTCACCTGGCTCTAAATCAATGACGACGTGACCGTATTGACCTTTACCACCACTTTGACGGATGAATTTACCTTCGACTTTAGTGACGCGCTTGCGGATTGTTTCGCGGTAAGCTACTTGCGGCGCACCGACGTTTGCTTCAACTTTAAATTCGCGTAACATCCGGTCTACCAGAATTTCCAAATGTAATTCACCCATTCCGGCGATTACAGTTTGGTTTGTTTCACGATCGACGCTAACGCGGAAGGTCGGGTCTTCTTCCGACAAAGATTGCAGTGCTTTGGACAATTTGTCCATGTCATTTTTGGTTTTGGGTTCAACCGCAACCGAGATGACTGGTTCTGGAACAAACATTGATTCGAGAATTAACGGCGAATCTTCATCAGTGATAGTATCACCTGTTAAAGTATCCTTTAATCCTAATGCTGCTCCCAAATCGCCTGCTCGCAGTTCATCTACATCTTGCCTTTCATCGGCTTTCAAAATCACCAAACGCGAAATTCGTTCTTTCTTACCTTTGGTGGCGTTGAGGACGTAGCTACCTTTTTTGAGTATGCCCGAATAAACGCGAACGAAAGTCAAGCGACCGTAAGGGTCAGCCATAATTTTGAACGCGAGTGCTGATAGCGGTTCGTTATCGTCGGCATGACGTTCAACGGGTTCGCCAGTCAACAATGTACCTTGGATTGCTGGTACATCAATAGGTGCTGGTAGGTAATCAACTACTGCATCAAGCAATAATTGTACGCCTTTGTTTTTGAAGGCAGAGCCGCACAGCAGTGGGATAATTTTCCCAGTTACAGTCCCTTTGCGTAAAGCTGTATGAATTTCCTTTTCTGTGAGTTCTTCACCTTCAAAGTACTTGCTCATTAGCTCGTCGCTGGTTTCCGAAACCGCTTCCACTAGCTTTGTGCGGTACTTTGCCGCTACTTCCTGCATATCTGCGGGAATATCTTCTTCTTCAATATCAGTACCTTTATCGTTGGTATAGATATAAGCACGCATCCGGACTAAATCGACTATTCCCGCAAAGTCGTTTTCAGCACCAATCGGTAACTGAATGGGAATCGCATTTGCCCGCAGGCGATCGCGTACTTGTTCGTAGACCCGATAGAAGTTCGCACCAGTGCGATCCATCTTATTAATAAAAACAATACGCGGTACTCGATAACGGTCGGCTTGTCGCCACACGGTTTCGGTTTGGGGCTGTACGCCACCGACCGAACACAAAACCGTGATTACACCGTCCAATACCCGCATCGAACGTTCGACTTCAATTGTGAAGTCCACGTGACCAGGAGTATCGATAATGTTAATTTGGTGGTCTCTCCAGCTTGAGCTAATAGCCGCCGCTGTAATTGTAATACCCCGTTCCCGTTCCTGTTCCATCCAGTCGGTTACGGCAGTACCCTCATGAACCTCACCGATTTTATGAATTATCCCAGAGTAAAATAATATTCGCTCTGTTGTTGTGGTTTTGCCTGCATCAATATGCGCCGCAATCCCAATATTGCGTACCCTCTCCAAAGGAGTTGTACGTGCCACAGCTGCCTCCTAATCTAGATTTCGCCCCATGATAGATTGATATATCTTGTATATTACACAATGTTTAAGATTCTCTGCTTTTACAGAAAATCGCCATTTTTTGTAAATATCTGGTATATCGCCGTAGGCAATATACCGGTTTTCCATTTTATAACAATCTAATAACGGTAGTGTGCAAAAGCTTTGTTTGCTTCTGCCATTCTATGCGTTTCTTCGCGTTTGCGAATTGCGCTTCCGGTTTCGTTGGCAGCATCCATCAATTCGTTAGCGAGTCTGCTGGACATTGTCCGACCGGGACGGGCACGAGAATATTGTACTAACCAACGCAGCGCTAATGTAATACCGCGTTCGTTACGAACTTCCATTGGTACTTGATAAGTAGCACCACCGACTCTTCGTGCTTTTACTTCTACCAATGGAGTGGCATTTCTAATTGCCCTTTCAAATGTTTCCATTGGGTCTACACCTGTTCGTTCTTCGATTGTTTTCATGGCATCGTAAACAATCCGCGAAGCGAGTGATTTTTTGCCATGACGCATAATCCGACGAGTAATCATACTAATCAGACGGCTATTATAGACTGAATCTGGCGGTACAGGCCGCCTTTGAATTACACCACGACGAGACATACTTAACCCTTAAATTTCGGCTCTTAACGACGAGACTGGAATCTTACCATAGGAAGCCGACGCATTACGGCAAAAGCCGTCTAACTTCCGACCTCCTGGCTTAACTTTTCACTTGAAGTCATCAGCGACGCTGACCTCGATTGCCTGCTGCCTTGAATCGAGACATACAAGGCGACACGATTATATACCTTACAAAACGTAAAATCAAAGTACTGCTGTCGCTAACAGTACTTTCCAATTTCCAAACGTTCGCTTTCGTAACGAACTTTCAGGGAAATCGGCAAAATCTAGCGAACAAAAAAGAAGCTTTACTAATTTAACTTGATTTTTGTAATTAGACCAAGCTTTTCGCCTAACGAGTTCTGCGATCCGAACCAAGTGAGGGTATTGCTTCGACTTCTACGAAAAAAGAAAAAAGTTAAGCAATTATTGCACGGCTTCTAACTTAAAATCTACTAGACGGCAACAAATCTGAGGGTTTAAGCCTAAATAAAGGACTTTACCGCTCAGACTGTCTCAAAGAAAAGCGATTTCCTAATTAGCGATTTCCTTGCGTTGGTCGCTACTATTTGGCTGCGACTTTTGCACGCTTAGTTCCATATTTGGAACGACCTTGCTTGCGGTCTTTGACCCCGGCTGTGTCTAAGGTTCCACGGATAATGTGGTATCTCACACCTGGCAAGTCTTTAACCCGACCGCCACGAATCATGACTACTGAGTGTTCTTGTAAGTTGTGACCAATCCCTGGGATATAAGCTGTAACTTCAAATCCAGAAGTTAACCGTACCCGTGCAACTTTACGAAGCGCCGAGTTCGGTTTCTTTGGTGTTGTAGTGTAGACCCTGGTACAAACACCCCGGCGTTGCGGGCATTGTTTCAAGGCTGGGGACTTGGTTTTCTGACGCGCTTTTTCGCGTTCAGTTCTAATAAGCTGCTGTATTGTTGGCATGAGTTACAGCGCGTCAAAGCTGCATAATGGTCTAAGTTTTAACAAATCCTGATTATATCTTTTTTTAGAGTTTTATGTCAAATATCTTTTATTGTAACTTAATTACCTTCAATTGGTTTTGAGATGCCAATTTCACCAGAGCGACTGGTGGAATAATATCCGTCATTGAAGGATTTTTGGTTATCCCACAATATTTAGGGCACGATGATATCGTGCCCCTACGGCAC
>JANNFJ010000707.1:0-2491 GCA_031379725.1 Calothrix sp. OTE_75_metabat_31 | reverse complement strand
ATTTTCTCGATATTTATCTAATGTATCCATTGAGAAATCACCTCTTTTGCCGGGTCAAATACTATTAATCTAATTACAGTTTTCCTGAGTAACAATTGACAAATTGGTTCCGAAAAGAAATCACTAAATATAACTATAGGTACTGCTAAATAAAGTAACCGTTGTGGTTCTAACTCCTCTAAAATGTTCAAGTAAAGAACGTACTGATCCAAAGCTTCTTCTAAATCATGAATTAGAGAAGGACTAATAAAACTCTTTATCTCAACAGCGATTTTTCGTCCTTCCTTTTCTGCGGCAAATAGCTTTTCTGCTCCCAAATCAACATATACAGAACGGTTGCCAACAGTTAATTTTAGTTGCTCATTCGTAATTTTCCATCCATCATTTTTCAAGGCTGTTACAACTATATCGTAATAAATATCTTTGGCAGGCATTTTTCACTCCTACTGCTTCAACTGTTGAAAGCTGGCAGTACCCCTTTTAATATCAAATATACTACTACACTGCAATAATAGCGTAAAGGCACAATACAATACTATTCTACCCCTACCCTAATGAGGATTACTAAGAATATTTCGCATCCGGTATCGCATTTATGTTTTACATTTAGTTAATGAACTGTTCGAGGGGAATTAAGGATGTCGGAGTCACAACGTCAAAAAGTGGTAGTAGTCGGTGCAGGTTGGGCAGGTTTAGGGGCAACTTACCATTTGGCAAAACAGGGTTATGATGTGACCCTGCTGGAAGCAGGTGCATACCCTGGAGGACTGGTTGCAGGTTGGAAAACGGATGGTGGACGGTCAGTGGAAGCTGGTATTCATGGTTTCTGGTATCCTTACCGGAATATATTTTCGCTAATTAATGAGTTAGAACTTAATCCCTTCACAAGTTGGACTCGTTCATCGCAATATTCACCGTTTGGGTTAGAGGTTGAATCGCCGATTTTTCAAGATTTACCACGACTGCCAACTCCATTAGGTACTTTTATCTATACACAATTTCAACGTTTACCATTAATTGATAGATTCAGTGCTTTACCCTTACTTTATGCTGTAGTTGATTTTGATAATTCTGATGATGCTTGGAGACGATACGATTCTGTGACTGCAAGGGAATTATTCAAACAATATGGTGTTTCGGCACGACTTTATAAAGATGCATTTGAAGCAATGTTATTAGTAGGGTTATTTGCACCTGGCGAACAATGTTCGGCGGCTGCTACATTGGGAATGCTTTATTATTTTATTTTGGGACACCAAGCTGATTTTGATGTGGTTTGGTGTCGGGGTACAGTTGGAGAAAAAATCTTCCGCCCGTGGGTAGATAAAATTGAAAAGCTAGGTGCGAAAGTATTAGCTAATCGTCGCGTTTCCGATGTTATTGTTGACAATAATCGCGCAACAGGTGTGGTTTGCGGTGATGAAATATTCGCTGCGGATGCGGTTATTTTTGCTGTGGGAATCACGGGAATGAAAAAAATTGTTGCTAGCAGTCCGAGTTTGCAAAGTCGTGCTGAATTTAGAAATGTGAGCAATTTGGGTGGTATTGATGTGTTAGCTGTAAGGCTTTGGTTTGATAGAAAAATTAATATTCCCCTTCCTTCTAATGCTTGTTTTGGTTTTGATGATACAACTGGATGGACTTTCTTTGATTTGAATGCTTTGCAGGATGAATATCAAGATGAACCGGGGACGGTTGTTGAGGTTGATTTTTACCATGCAAATCAATTTATTTCTCTCGATGATAAGGATATTATTCCGATTGTGCAGCGCTATTTAGCAACTTGTGTGCCTGAATTCCGTGATGCGAATGTTGTTGATAGTAGTGTAATTCGTTTACCGCAAGCTGTTTCCCATTTTGCCCCCGGTAGTTATCATCATATGTTACCTGCACGAACAAGTTTTGCAAATATGTTTATGAGTGGTGATTGGATTATTACTCGTCACGGTTCTTGGTCACAGGAAAAGGCTTTTGTGACGGGTTTGGAGGCTGCAAATATGGTTATTTCCTGTTTGGGTAAGGGTTCACATGCAAATATTTTACCTGTGGAAGCTGATGAATTACATATTCAAGCTTTGAGGCAATTAAATAACGGGTTTCGTGATATCAAAAAGTTGTTGCCTGATTTTTGGTTGCCGTAGATAAGTGGTAGATTGTTCGGTTATATTTGGAATGTTTTATCTAGGGTATTAAGCGATTAATATTTTTTATCGACTTTACTTTGTCATTCTGACGTAGGAAGAATCTCTAGTTTGTGCCGTAGTTTGAGATGCTACCCTAAGCCCTTACGGGCACACTGCGTGTTGCTTGCTTCCCTGGAGTGGTACGGGAACGCTGCCCGTTGGCGCAGCCGCCCTGTTCACCGTAGGCAAAGCCAGTCCCCTTGGGACTTAGGTGTTCTTGAAGGGTAAGGGCTAGGGCTTACGTCCCATCCTGCGGGAAGCAAGCTACAGCATGACAGGTGTAGTTTTTTATGCTTTTTGCTTTCTCG
>JANNFJ010000680.1:0-7441 GCA_031379725.1 Calothrix sp. OTE_75_metabat_31 | reverse complement strand
CTTCGGCAGCTTTAGCACCTTCTTGGGTCTTATCTATTTCGCTAACACTCATAGCTTGGGCAGCTGCGTAATCAGCTTCAAAATCAACCTGGGGTGCTTTTTCTACACCAGTGGCAATATTTTCTGCAAGTAATTGTGCGTCAGCCGTCAATACTTCATTGGGATTAACTTTTACTTCGTCTGACATAGTTCTAGCCCTGGGGTATTTACTAATTTTTTATTGTTGTCGTCATCGTAACAATTTCACCTATTCTTAATTGATATCGCTTGATAGATTATTTCCTCTGTACAAAGATAGATATTAGAGAAATTTTTTTGACTCAAAGATATTACTAATAGTGGTAGCTTTGACTACGCATATTTTGTTAACCGTAGAAAGAGTTTTAAAAAACAGGGGCTAAAATATGACAAGTAGTTTTAACGATCAAATTCCCCAAGCGTTGACGAACGAGACGCAAGCAGTTGTGAACAAGTTTGATAAATTGGATACTGATTCAAAATTGGCTTGGTTCTATTTGGTTTATAAGCGCATGGGAGATTCGATTACTCGTGCTGCACCTTTAGCCGCAGAACCCGAATTAGCACCGATGCTAGTACAAGATTACTTAGAATTTTCCGACGACCAGCAACTAAAAATTATGCGGGAAGTTGTCGAAGGTGCAGACACCGATTATTCTCGTACTTATGGAGCATTAAAAGACAATAACCAGTTATTAATCTGGTATATTTGGGCAGAAGCAATGGGTGATACCGTTGTGGGAATGCCAAGCGATTATCAAGCAAGCGACTCAATAAACGATTTACTCTCGCAAATTGAGAAATTAGAATTTGAAGGACAAATGTCCGTATTTCGGACTATTGTCAACCAAATGGGACATACCAACGTTAAGCCAATCGAAACGCAAGCAGTAACCGGGAAAACGTCAAGTTTTTAGTAATTAGGATGTAGAGACGCGATATATCGCGTCTCTCCAAATTTTTTATTATGTTCCTAAGCAGCAAGTTGACTTAAATCTGCTGGAGTCAGGTTTGAGTGGACAACCTCACCGTCACGGAACCAAACTATACGTCTAGTTTGACGTGCGACTTCGGGTTCGTGGGTCACCATAACAACGGTGATGCCGCTAGAATTTAGTTCGGTAAAGATATCTAAAACTTCTTGAGTAGTGCGTGAATCGAGGGCACCTGTTGGTTCGTCAGCTAAGAGTAACACGGGACGATTGACAATAGCGCGTGCGATCGCAACCCGTTGTTGTTGTCCTCCTGATAATTGGTTAGGTTTGTTATTGAGGCGTTTTTCTAACCCAACTTTTGTTAATGCTTCCGTTGCCCTATCTCGACGTTCGTCATTAGAAACACCTGCATATACCATTGGTAGCATCACATTTTCTAAGGCACTGAGTTGCTGTAATAAATGGAATTGTTGAAATACAAATCCGAGTTTTTTATTACGAATCCGGGCAAGTTCCCCATCTTCCATCTGGGCAACATCGACGTTATCTAAATAGTAATGCCCAGAAGTAGGGCGGTCTAAACAACCAATAATATTCATTGCTGTAGATTTTCCCGAACCCGATGGGCCCATGATTGAACAGTATTCGCCTTGTTCAATAATTAGATTAACATCATTGAGGGCACGAACTTCGGTTTCCCCAGCACCGTAGATTTTGAAGATATTTTCAATACGAATAATTGCAGGTTTATGAGGGAGTAGGGAGTGGGCAGTAGAGAGTAGGGAAGAATCAATTGGTTCCATATCCATATCCATTTAAATATAGGTGTAGGGTGCGTTAGCGCTTCTCGTAACGCACCGTTTTATCTTATTGCTACATTACTTGAACTAAGCACTACGTAAAGCCACAATCGGGTCAAGCTTCGCAGCACGACGTGCCGGAACTACACCAAAGAATAAACCAATTGCACCAGAAATACCAACAGCGAAACTAATCGCAACTGGGGAAATAGCAGCTTCGAGGGGGGTCAATGCACCCACTACCATAATTCCCGAAACACCGATAGCAGTACCAACCAAACCACCCGCCGCAGAGACAATTACCGCTTCAATCATAAATTGTAAAAGAATATCTTGCTCGGTTGCACCGATGGCTTTCCGCAATCCGATTTCCTGGGTACGTTCGGTAACAGAAACAAGCATAATATTCATGATACCAATACCACCGACGAAAAGCGAAATTGCTGCGATCGCAGACAGCATAATTGTCAATGCACCCGTAATTTGTCCAGCGGTTTGCAGTGCGGCTTTTTGAGTTCGGATGGTAAAGTCGTCTTCGTTAGTGATTTTGTGACGCAGCCGTAGTAAATTAGTAACTTGGAATACTGCAGCATCGACGCTTTGAGCATCTTTGGCGGAGGCAACAATATAATCTAAAGCTATACCGTAGGGAGAGTTACGTCCAACAAGCCGGTTTGCAGAAGTCGTAATTGGGACAATAGCAGCACTGTCATAATCAGCACCGACACTTGAACCTTTCTCAGTAAGTACGCCAATGACTTCAAACTTAGAATCTTTGATGCGGACTTGCTGTCCAACGGGGTTGGTAGTACCAAACAGCTTCGTGGCAAATTTACCACCTAAAACTACAACTTGATTACTGCGCTTCATATCAACATCGCCGAAAAATCGTCCTTTTGCAGTTGTAAATTCGCGTACTACCAAGAAACTCGGAGTAGTACCAATAATATTTACATCGCTATTACGGTTTTGAAAACTGACCCGTTGCCTGCGGTTTAACTCCGGGGCAACCCCTGCTACCGTGGGAACTTGAGATGCGATCGCATCTGCATCTGTTAATACTAAATTTCTTGGTATTTCAAACGAGATTCGCTGCGTCTCTTCGTTCCCTGGCAGCACAAATAATACATTTGGTCCTAACGATTCCAACTCTTTAGAAATGTATCTTTGCCCCCCTTCACCAATTCCAATCATGGCAATTACGGAGGCATTACCAATTACTATACCCAACATTGTCAGGGCACTACGTAATTTATTTGCCAGCAGGGTTTTACCTGCCATTTTCATACTTTCAACAATGTTCATTATTAGGGGTGTGGGGGTGCAAAGGGGAGAGGGGGAGGGGAGGAGGTAAATATAGAATTTATGAGAATTTATTTTTTGTTCCCTATCTGTCTCTACCGCTTCTAAATGCTTAGACATAAGTACCCACAAGTAGATAAATATGTACAAGCCGAACTCCACGGTATAAGTTTGCTCAATTAGAAGCGCACGCCACATGCCTCAACGGGGGGAACCCCCGCACGGCAGTGGCTTATGAATGCTTGGTTCCCTTGCCTTTCGGCTTAGGTTCCTTGACCACTAATTCCCAGTTAGAGATACCATAATAAGAATGCCGATTCTTAATATCAGTACGAGACTTCAAAACGTTATTTAATTTTCTCCACCACGACCATATGTGTTTTCCATCTTTGCCTACGGCACGCTGCGCGAACACAGATAGATAAGCTTGCATGGTCGTCGGTATTCTTTCAGTCAATTTCATGCCGCGTCGTGCAATAGCCATTGCCGCAGCGGAGTCACTTCCTAGTCCGTATTGACGGGCATATTTCACTAAACCGATAATGCTGGTAAATGCAGGATTTATTTGATGACAGTAAATCCCTCTATTGCTCAAAATACTTGAAAGTTTCTGGTAAAATCGGCTATAAGCCCAACCTGATAACATTCGAGCATATTTTCTACCACGCTCACCAAGTTGTTCTTTTTTGGCAGAAAAATCTAATTCCTCGCAAACAATAGGGCAAGCAAATGTGTGGGCTAATGTAGCTAATTGTAGGCAAGCGTCAACTATTTGTGCGTCTTGCTTGCCTCTAGGTAGTCCCATTTGTAACGGGATTTGCCCATGTGCTTTAAGGTTGCCATTATAGTCAACATATGCCCAGCCAATTGAACCAGGGTTCATGTCAATGCCGATACAACCATACTCCGAGTGTCGAGAAACAGGTTTTACAGGTGTCGGTGTAAACTGGACTGCTACATTCCACAAAAAATTTTTGCGGTAAAAGTGCCAAGTTCTAGCTCCATCGTTTGGCAATCGGTTGGTATTGCGGTCATAATTACCTATTTCAGTTTGTACGTACTTACCAAATCTTGATTCTAAACAAGAAGGAACACGAAACTTAAGAATGTTACCATCCCACTGACAAACTTGGTTACCAAATGTCTCATCCTTGGAACCGACTACAAATGCCTGATTTCTGGGAATAAATGTTTGAATTGGTGCAGTTTTTAAATATTCAATTTGTTTTGTTACTTTATATGCACGTCTCTTTTTATTATGAATTTTAGAACGTAATTCCTGCCAATTAGTTTGACGATATTTTATTGAACATGAGAGAGGGAATCGACATCCGGATTTAGAATTTTCCCAATTTTTTTGACGATAAAACTTACTAGCACGACTTAACTTTTTCTCGGACTCAGTAATCCAAAAATTAAGAGATTTTAGTTTTCCCTCAAGTATTTTAATATGACGTTTTCTATGTTCTTTTGAGCTATCTACAGCACCTTGTGCGTGGCTGATTACACCGTTTGCATGGCGTTTTGAAATACCATATTGTATTTGTAAATGGGTATTCCACTTAGATTTATTGAATTCTTGACCGCTTAAAAGATGATTCACTGTTTCACATGCCGCTTGATGAAATACCGAACTATAAGCAGTAAGAAACATTTCAAACTCGGTAATCCCGATTGCATTAAATTCTTCTGCTGGTGTCGGCAGTCCCTTCACGTATGTGAGCGTTGCCATTTATTTTACCTCGTTTATTACTTGTGACATCCCATCAATTAATCTTTTATTTTTTTTGCTTCTTGAACCGTATAACCGGGCGCTAAATACAGTGATTAATTCAATCATGTCTAAGAAATGTTTTTCAGTTTCCAACCCCCTACGTCCTGCTATTGATTTTTCTTCTCTTCTTTCTTCTGTACTTGGTAGTCTTTAGGTGGATTTAGGAATATGCGATCGCCCCCTTTAACTCCTTCCACAATCTGAGTTTGGTCTTTGATTTGCGAACCAATTACTACTGAACGAAACAGGGGTTTATTTTGAGCATCGGGAATCAAAACGCCTGTATTGCCTTTTTCGGTGACAATTGCTACAGTCGGTACAATCAAAGCATTCTGGACATTATCGCCCAAAAACGTCAAATCAACATTTAAGCCCGAACGTAACTTATCTTCGCCTGTATCGAGTTCTACCCGTACTTGGAACAGCGTTACCCCTTCTTCTTTCACGGCTTCGGGTGCAATCAATCGCACTCGGCCTTTAAAAACTTCATCGGGATAAGCATCACTGACGATTTCGACTTGTTGCCCTTGACGAATCCTACCGATATCCGCTTCGGGGACGCTTGCCAAAATTTCTAAACCCTTAACAACGGCAACTATCGAACTCGAAGTAGCCGAAGCACTGGCACTTGCTGAAGTTGTGGGTGTCACAAACGCGCCGACGTTAGCATATTTCTGCGTCACAATTCCATCGAAGGGGGCACGAATAATCGAATCTTCAAGCGTAACCAATTCCGATTTTAGTTGTGCCTGTGCGGATGCCACAGCCGCTTGACGCTGGGCAATTTCCTCCGGACGCGAACCACTTTGAGCTAATTGTAAAGCTGCCCGTGCTTCTGCCACAGCAGCTTGACGCTGGGCAATATCTTCCGAACGACTACCACTTTGCTGCAACGATAAAGCTTTTTGAACTTGGCGCAGACTTGCTTTTGCAGCATTATCTTCGCTCACAGCTTGGTCTAATAACTGTCGTCTTTCTGCACCTTGGTCAACAAGATAGCGATAACGTCGCACCTGTTCGCTGGTATAATTAACCTTGGCTTGAGCCGCTTCAACCTGCGCTTGTACCTGAGAAATTTCCTGCGGACGGTTGCCTGCACGCGCTGCGGCTAACTGTGCTTCGCTTTGTGCTAATCTTGCCTGTGCTTGGGCGATTTCCTGCGGACGGCTGCCAGCACGCGCTTGGTCGAGTTGCGCCTGTGATTGTGCTATATTTGCCCGTGCTTGCTGAATCCGGGCTTGAATATCATCGCTATTCATTTGGGCGATAATTTGCCCCTTTTTTACCTTGTCGCCTTGTTCAACGTTAAGCCGTGAGACAATTCCAGCATTTTTAGGGCTAATATTTACACTTTGAATTGGCACAACTTTGCCACTAGCGGTAATTCGCAAAGTTACACTTTTAGATTCAACTGGGACAGTTAATTGGCTAATATCGTCTTTGCTAGTCCCTTGATTAATCAGTGTGTGGGTTGTAACTGACCCCGCAACCAAAACACCAGCCGCTACCAGCCCAAATACCCAGCGAGATGGATGCTTAATTTTTTTGCCAATTAAAGGAATTTCTACTTGCGTTGCCATAGAAGCATTTATATGAAGGTTATTTAGTTTGGGTATGATGTGCCGACGGGGTGTGAGATTGTCAGTTGTCAGTTGTCAGTTGTTAATCGGGAATGGGAGCGTTGCACTCACCAGCAAACCGTTATCCTATAACTACTCGCAAAAAACCAGCGATTACTGACGAATAACACAAATGAGACTAAGTAAAGATTTGCTTAATCTTTATTCATGGTATCCGCTTAGTTGCGTAAATGCCTTCACCTCATTGGGTGGTTTTATGTGTGGGCTTAACTTGTATCTTGCATTTCGTTAATTTCGTAAAAAAGTATACTTTACATGCAGCGTTTTTTAGACTTCGTTTTCAGCCCGACAGGGATTGCAAATCCCTGTTTAATAGCAAAAATCCATTAAAAATGGATTGAGAATAGCAAGTAATGAGCAGTGTCATTTTATTCCTAGATTAGCTATGTTCGTTATTTCCTCGTAAAGATTGCAAAATCTTACAGCAGTTTGCTTTCTCATCGAATACAGGTAGAGAACGCCACATTGCACCCCTGCGGGGAAGCAAGCTACAAGGGGGGGAACCCCCGCACGCACGTGGGTGGCTCCGTTACATGTAACGTTTCTACCATGTTTTGGGTTTTACACCTTTACCTCATTTACCTGAAATCTGCTGTATTTAGGTTAAGTCAAAAAAATCCAAGTATAATCGAGAGCTTCTATAACTGCTATGTCAATTCCCCCTACTAGACTGTAGTGCTTTTAATACATTTTCCCGTTAGTATGAGATGAAAGCACTGCGACCATTTTGGCACGAGACGAGACTTCAAGCTTGCGGTATATACGTTTTAGTGCTTGCTTGACGGAATTTTCAGTAATCCAAAGCTTTACACCAATTTCTTTGTTTGTTAATCCCTCTGCGACAAGTCCGGCGATTTCGATTTCGCGCTTCGTTAAGCGATTAATATTTAAAGGGTTGAATTTTTTTAATTGCGTACTTACCAACCAAGTTGATAAATGTAAGCACAATGCACTCAAGTCAGCAAGATTTTG
>JANNFJ010000633.1:0-6127 GCA_031379725.1 Calothrix sp. OTE_75_metabat_31 | reverse complement strand
TTTTTTTTATAAATTTCCCTATTTAAATTCAAATAAATTTGGGTTGTTTCTTTTTGTTGTTGTGGGGTGGGGGGGTGGGGGGGGTGGTGGGGAGATGAGGAGGTGGGGAGACAAAACTTGTAATTTTTCCCTTGTCTCCCTTGTCTCCCTCTCCCTTCTCTCCCCCTCTCCCCTTCTCCCTACTCCCTACTTTCTTCAATCTTCATCAAGTGCGGGGAAATATTCTTCAAACTTCCATAGCTCATCTTTATTGGTAACAAACCAAACACGAGCTTCAGGAGTCAATTTTCCCCAGACAATATCAGGAGGGACTTGCGGTAATGCGTACCTATATTCAGAACCAAGGTTTTTCAAATTCTCTGCTACATCATCGGGAATCCCGAACTGTTTCCAGTCCACTTCGATATGGATTCCAGACATGCAGCTAGTAGGATCGAAAATTAATTGGGCAGCACGGATTAAATCAGCGAAGTGGACGGGTTTGAGCTTGCTTATTTCCAGAAGTTGGAGCGATTCATCCTTTTGAGACATAGTAATTAGAAAGTAAAATTCTCAATTGGATTTACGCAGCAGAGATTTTTGATTTTGCTTCTAGTTTAACGCAACTTCATGTGTACCCATTGCTAACCCTGCCAAATAGGCAGTTGTCCAAGCACTTTGAAAGTTAAATCCACCTGTGACACCATCAATATCTAAGACTTCTCCAGCAAAGTACAGTCCGGGAACTAATTTGCTTTCCATTGTCTTGAAATTAACTTCTTTTAAATTCACACCCCCACAGGTGACAAATTCGTCTTTAAATACACCTTTCCCATTCACCGAATACTGTTCCTGTGAAAGTTCTTGTACCAGCAAATTTAGGTGTTTTTTCGATAATTCCGTCCAACGGGTTTCAGGGGGAATCTCCACACGGGAAACCATATATTGCCAAAGACGGTGAGGTAAATCAAAACCTCGATGTAATGCGATCGCACGTTTGGGTACTTCTTCTTTCAATCCTAGTAATTTTTGTCGCAGTTCGTCTTGGCTAAATTGCGGCAACCAATTCACTGATAACTTAGCTTGATACTGCTTGTCGTGCAGCATCCTTGCTCCCCATGCTGATAGCTTTAATACCGCAGGGCCACTAAGTCCCCAATGCGTTATTAACAACGGCCCCATCTGTTCGAGTTGGGGATAGTCGGGAACAGTTAAACGTAATTTAACTGAGTTAACGCTGACCCCTGCCAAATCTCGCAGTTGTTCGTCACGGATATTAAAAGTAAATAGCGAAGGAACGGGTTTTTCTATAGTATGTCCGAATCCTTGGGCAATTTTATAACCAAGGGGGTTACTGCCAGTGGCAATTAGGATGCTGTCGCATTCTAATTTGTCTCCCGATTTCACAACCACTTCAAAACTAGCATCAAGCTGTTTGACCGCGACAACAGGTGTACCGACACAGATATCGACACCAGCGCTTTTTGCTGAATCCATTAAACAATCGATAATAGTTTCAGAACTATCGGTGATTGGGAACATCCTACCGTCAGGTTCAGTTTTGAGACTTACTCCATTTCGACCAAACCAATTCACCGTATCCTGTGCTTGAAATCGAGCAAAAGCACCAAGTAAAGCTTTGCTACCTCTGGGATAATTTTGGACTAAACCCTTTGCTTCAAAACAAGCATGGGTAACATTACAGCGTCCACCCCCGGAAACACGTACTTTTGCTAAGACTTGTTGACTTGCTTCGAGCAAGATAACCTCAGCTAATGGGTTTGTTCGTGCTGCTGCGATCGCACCAAAAAATCCAGCAGCTCCACCCCCGATTACAATAATTCTTAAAGGTCGCAATGACACAGGTTCCTATCAGATAAATTCCCAATTCCAGGCTAACGGTTTTTTATGCATATCGGCGATTTTTTTTGTTAGGAGGTTGGTTGCATGTGTTGTCATCGTCAGAAATAGATATTATCAAACCGCTCGATTCATTTTCCTACAGTCTAATGGTTAGGACTTACTAATATGGTAAAACTAATTACCACAGAGGCACGGAGGAGCCAGCGCGTTGCGGAGCCAGTTGCGTGCGGGGGTTCCCCCCGTTGTAGCTTGCTTCTTGCAGGGTGCAATCTGGCATGGGGTACTTTCAGAAGCCGCTCCGCGTCTACCCCCCGTTGTAGCGTCTGGCGTGACACGGAGTTAAGAGGTTTGGGAGAGATTTTGCGTAAGTCTTATTGGTTGTTAATTCCGTTCAACAAATAAATATATGCTCGATAATAAGCGAATTTCATTTTTATTAACCAAAATCAAATTTACTAGCTTTATCCTATTGTTTAGTATGTTTTTGCCGAATTCAGTCGAGGCAATTACTGCTACTAAGAAACAAATAGCACAGCAAGAAACTACGCCAGCAGTTCAAAGTCCAGAGAAGCAAAAAGCCTATGATATGGCGATGAAGCTGCTTAATTTAGCACAAAAGCTTACTCGTGAGAGGTCTGTGGAAGCGCGGACGCGAGCGCTGGCTATGTATGAAGAAGTACTAAAGGTTATGCGGCAAATACCAAATCGCCGGGGAGAAGCATTAACACTTTTTAGTATGGGTTCGCTCTATAATACACAGAATGAGCCTCAAAAGGCTCTTGAATATTTTAATCAGTCATTAACTATTCATCGGGAACTGAAAATCCAACTTCTACAAGCTTACGATTTATTTTCCCTTGGTATTGCTTATTCTAGTTTGGGGGAGCAGCAGAAAGCTCTGGATAATTACAACCAAGCATTGGTGATATTTCGGGCACAGAAAGAACGCTCTGCGGAAGCTAGTACGCTAAGTAGTATTGGACAAACTTATATTTCTTTGGGTAAACCGCAAAAAGGACTCGAATTCT
This sequence comes from Calothrix sp. OTE_75_metabat_31, assembly GCA_031379725.1. Classification (GTDB taxonomy): domain Bacteria; phylum Cyanobacteriota; class Cyanobacteriia; order Cyanobacteriales; family Nostocaceae; genus JANNFJ01. Next base: position 3,257 of record JANNFJ010000633.1, on the reverse strand, counting down.
ACAATCAAGCGTTGGTAATTTACAAAGGTGAGGGAAATCGGGAAAATGTTGCGAGAACGCTCGAATTGATTGGTGCTGCTTACAGTTCGGTAGGTGAGATAAAAAAAGTCGTTGCATCTCTTGAAGAAGCGATTTTAATCTATAGAGAACTCAAACAGCCGATTGCTGAAGCAAGTACTCTCAGTAGTATTGGTGTTTACCTGTTATCAAATGACCCTCAAAAAGCACGTGAATACCAAAATAAGGCTTTGGCTTTGATACGTGCTAATGGTGGCAACTCACTTGAACAAGCTAAAATACTTTGGGATATTGCCGGAACTTACATGTATTTGGGCGATTATCCAAAACGATTGGAAATATTGAATCAAGCGTTATCGCTCTTTCAACAAGCAGCTTATCCAATGGGAGAAGCTTTAACCCTTCAACATATAAGTGCTTCCTACGATTCGCTTGGTGAAAAGCAAAAGGCTTTAGAAGCTTTAAATCGAGCGTTAACTATAACTCGCAGAATTAAAAGTCGCTCTTATGAAGCTGAGACACTACGTTTGATGGCTGGGATTTATAGTTACTCGGGTAAAACTCAAGAAGCACTCGATACTTACAACCAAGCTTTAACGTTACAACGGGCAATCGGCGATCGCCTTGAAGAAGCTCGGACACTCAATAATATTGGCTCATTATACAAGTCTTTGGGTGCTTATCAACTTGGTATTGATACTTTTAATCAGTCACTGGCATTATCGCGCCAAGTACAAGATGCTAATTTAGAAGGTCTAAATCTTTATAACATCGCTACAGTCTACGAATTATTGCGCGATTATCAGCAGTCGCTCAATTATTATAATCAAGGGTTGCTTCAGTCACGTCAACGGGAGAATCGCGTATATGAGGGAATGATGCTTTCTGGTATTGCCGATACTTATGAGGCTTTGGGTGATTATCAAAAAGCACTCGATGCCAGTTCTAAAGTACTATCAGTAGCCCGTGCAGATAATAATACTGTTTTTGAGATAACAGCACTTGCTAGTACAGGCAGAATCTATCGACAAAAAGGGGAGTATCAAAAGGCCTTAGAGTCCTTTAAACAGGGATTGTTAGTGTCTCAAAAAATCAAAAATCCTTTTTTAGAAGCTAAGGTACTTACAAATACTGGTAAGGTTTTTGACCGTTTACAGCAGCCCCAAGAAGCGATAAATAACTACAATCGGGCATTACCGTTATATCGAGTGTTAGGCGAGCGCAAACTTGAGGCGGATACGCTTTATAATATTGCCGTCAGCGAACGCTCGCAGGGTAATTTTGAGGCAGCAAGAACTCAAATCGAAGCGACTATTAATATTATTGAAGATTTGCGTACTCAAGTTGATAGTCAAGAATTACGTACTTCCTACTTTGCCACAACACAGGATTATTACAAGTTTTACATTGACTTACTGATGCAACTACATAAGCAAAATCCCAGCAAAGGATACGATGCACTTGCACTCAATGCCAGCGAAAAATCCCGTGCTAGGGGACTGTTGGAACTGCTGACGGAAGCTAAAGCCAAAATCCGTAAGGGTGCAAATCCAGAATTATTAGAAAAAGAAAGCGATTTATTACAGCAAATCGAAGCCAGACAGGCACTTTTACAAAAACAAAAGTCTGAAAACAAAACAGATACGGCAGTTGCATCCATCAAAAAACTCGAAGCTGACACCGAAGTTCTTCTCAACCAATACCGCGAATTACAAGCGAATATCCAAAAAAGCAATCCGAAATATGCCAATTTAAAATATCCCCAACCACTGAATTTACAGCAAATCCAACAACAACTCGATAAAAACACCCTTCTGCTACAATATTCCATCGGTGAAGAACGCAGCTATTTGTGGGCAGTTACTCCAAATTCACTTACTACCTACGAACTTCCCGGACGCAAAACCATCAAAACAGCCGTAGAAAACTTTCGAGATGCCATCATTAGGGCTGGAACTCCCTACGGCAAAGACCATCCTGATGATATCAACAAACCTGCTTCCCAACTTAGTCAACTTATTCTCGCACCTGTTGCAGCCAAACTATCAGGAAAGCGTTTAGTAATTGTCGCCGATGGTGCATTGCAAACTATCCCCTTTGCTGCATTAACTGCAACGTCAGGACAATACCAGCCCCTGATGCTAAATCATGAAATCGTTAATTTGCCCTCCTCCAGTGCGATCGCAATTCAACGTCAGGAACTAGCTGGACGTAAAATTGCACCGAAGGCGATCGCTATCCTTGCTGACCCTGTATATAGTGCTACTGATACAAGAGTCACGGGTAAATCTGAAAATAATCAACTCGCTCCCGAACTCAAACTAGAGCGCTCAACCCTTGCACGTTCTACAAAAAACTTTAAACGTGAAGGTTTTGAGCGACTTCAAGGTACTGAGGCAGAAGCAAAAGCAATTTTAAAATTGATACCAGCAGCAAATACCCAACAAGCTTTCAACTTTGATGCTAATTACAATTGGGCAACTAATCCTGCACTCAATCAATTCCGCATTCTCCACTTTGCTACACACGGGTTTGTAAATCCAGATAACCCGGAGTTATCGGGTATTGTCTTGTCTCTCGTTGACAAGCAAGGTAAACCAATACGCGGATTTTTGCGCTTGGGAGACTTATTTAATCTTGATTACCCAGCCGAGTTAGTAGTTTTGAGTGCTTGCGAAACTGGACTTGGCAAAGAAGTCAACGGAGAAGGGTTAGTAGGCTTGACAAGAGGCTTAATGTATGCAGGCGCAGCACGGGTGATGGTGTCACTGTGGCAAGTAAATGACGAGGGTACATCGTTATTGATGCAAGAATTTTATCAGGAGATGTTGCAGCAAAACAAAACCCCTGCGGCTGCTTTACGTGGTGCACAAATGAAGCTTTGGGAAAATCCAAAATGGCGAAATCCTTATTACTGGGCAGGTTTTACAGTGCAAGGGGAATGGCGTTAATTTTCATTTTTTCGTGAGGGGTAAACTTTTTTCGTAGCGCAAAATTTACTACTGCTTGGTGTCATTAATTTTGATGGGTAGTGCGTAGGCTTGCGCCTGCCGCAGGGCTTACATCTTGCTCGCGTATCATAATAGTAAGCGAGCAAGATGCTACAGCAACCCCTCAAAACTTATGACACGAACCACTACTAGTTCATGTCATTAATTCTGATGGTATATATTATTAACCGTAGGTTAGGCGTCCCGCCTGACCGGACTGCACAGGCGAGACGCCTATGCTACGACCCA
>JANNFJ010000642.1:0-3681 GCA_031379725.1 Calothrix sp. OTE_75_metabat_31 | reverse complement strand
CAAAGTACACAGAGAAAGAGTACTGAGAGATTTTCAAAAATCAAATAGTAGTCCTATATTAATACAGTTCAATTAAAACACTAAATACTTCCGTAGCGCTTGTAGATAGCTTACATGTAAGCTATCTACAAGCATTAATTGAAATAAGAGCGCAATTAATTGTCACATATCTAATCGCCTGCTCCATCAATGATTACCCCTACATCTTGTTTAGATGTTAACAATTGCTTGGTTGCAAGCCAGATGAAAGGTGGAATTGTTTTAGTATATCGCTCCCAAAGTCTGCGCGGTTCTTGAACCCAGCGGTATAACCACTCGAATCCTAATTCACGGATAACACGAGGTGCGCGTTTGTGGACTCCTGCATACACGGGAAAAACACCACCCAAACCAATCATCACTGCCTGAATCTTACCCTTGTGTTGAGCCATCCATTTTTCTTGTTTTGGACAACCAAGCGATACCAGCACCAAACCTGCACCACTGGAGTGAATCTTGGTCACGAGTGCCTCGTCTTCAGATTCTGTCAGAGGACGAAAAGGTAGAGGTTCCATCGCTGCAATTTTTAATTTGGGAAACTCTTGTTCTAAACGCGATCGCATTCGTGAAAGAATTTCATTTTGCGAACCCAGAAAAAAGACGCTGACATTCATGGCTTGAGCTAATTCGCACAATGCCATCATGATATCCATTCCGGCTACACGGTCTTGCTGTCTAGCACCCATTTGCCGCATCATCCAAACGAGTGGCATTCCATCGGGTGTGACAATATCTGCACTTTTAAGTATGTTGCCAAATTCTGGATTCCAATATGCTTCCATCAGCATGTGTACGTTAGCCACACACACCGTTTTACTTTCATGTGCTAAAGCCCATTGCAGAATAGTTTCTGCCTGGTCATTCAATCTCAAGGCTGTAATCGGGAAATCAAGCACTACTTTAGTAGGCAGCAAGACTCCTCCTCCCATAAATAACTCCTTGTGTCTATAAAACAACAAATGCTCAGATAACTACTAAATATCAAAAAAAATAAATAATGTATCATTAATAACTTTTTTTGATTAGGTTGCTACCATGAGCCAACACATGGAGATGCACTATCTTTTCAGTAAAATCTCGGTTTTCCTGGTAATTATTCCAATAAGTTCATTGTATATTACTTTACCAGCAAAAAAATAACTACAGTTACATTTTTAATAACTTCATATGAATTTCACAAATACTTTTTAATATTTTCATTAGTTTATTAAAATTGCTACATAAATAATATACAAATTCAGTATAGAAGTTATAAATATTACTTCATTTATTGTTATTAATAATTTTAATATGTCCGTATATATGGTAATAAATCACAAGCATATTTTAAATGTGGCAACCTTTAAGTTTGCTTACGAAGTAATATAGCGTTTCTCAATTGGGTAAGGTACGACAATTTTACACCGACGTATGGGCGCAAGCCCGCAGCGCGCCTACATATGTACCTCACCTTTACTTATTGTTAGAGTATTCCAATCAAAAAAATATACTAGGAAAAGTCTCGTAAGATAGGCGTCTCGCCTGTCTTGCAAACACTAGACAGGCGAGATGCCTGTTTCACAAACACTGGACAGGCGAGACGCCTATCCTACGGATCATTTATTTCTTGGATTACTCTTACTGGAAGAAAAATTGTTTTAGTTTTCTGGCAATATAACCAAAAAAAAGAGGGGGAAAATACTTTCCCCCCACTGTTATTATTGTTTTTATCTTGACTGTCTATTTTGTTATCTTCTTTGAGTCGCTTTCGTAGCATCTGCTGTCGTTTCTTAAGCTGTCTTTGCCTAGCCGAACCACCTCGACCTTTGTTATTGCGTCCTTCTTTACGGGGAGATTCCCAGCTTTTTAGTCTCATAATAATGACTTTGCGGTTGTTTCAAGAGGTTAAACTCGAACTAACGATATAAGAGATTGAATTTGCTTGATTTACTTCTTGATTTGCAATGTTGCTTTATGCGATCGCTTTGCCTCGGTATCCTTATTTTACTTTATAGTCATCTAGTCGTCAAATCGAAGTCCTTCGATTCGGAAAATATTTGCTGATGTAGTCCTGTTTATTTTTTATATACAGGACATGGTGTAAGATTTCCGGATAATTTTTGAAAATATGGGGTTCCTATTTGATTTTTGTACTCTTAGTCTCTAAGCCCTTTAGGCAGGCTACGCCAACGCAGAAGCAAGCTAAGGCTTAGAGGATGTTTTAAAAGTTGGGCATAAGTATAATTTGTCATTCTGAACGGAATGAAATGAAGAGAAGAATCTAGATATCTCGTTGGGGTCGAGATGCTTCACTGCGCTACGCTCCGTTCAGCATGACAAAAACTATACTTTTCAAACATCCTCTTATAAGAGTGCGGCGTGTCTAGCTTAAAAGTCTCGTAACGCACCCTACAACTGTGGCTTGCCTCCCCTCCGGGGAGGCAAGCCACAGAATGACAAATTATACCTATAGGAATCCGATTTGATTTATGTTGGCGTAGCTTGCGCTTAGAAATCTAAGTAGATGTAGGGTAGGGTGCTATCTTCGCTTCTCGTAACGCACCGTTCCGAGGTCTTGATGCGTTACCCCTTCCCCATACTTTGTAATTTATTTAAAATATTTATTTTTGACTTTGGTAAAAATGCGCTGACTATTTAATTGTAAAATTCGCAATTGAGTTAAATCTTGAATATTTGATGGGTGATGTTGTTTGTGGTCAAAGAAATCATTTAAATCATCGAGAATTACTTGCAACCGCTTCGTAATATTGGGAATTCGGTAATCAGCAAAAAAAGCTTCGTCTTGATTGGATGGTTGAGATGCGGCTACAACTTTTAATATCCGCTGAGTATCATATTCTTGAGAATAGCCAGCAATTTTATAACAATTAAATCCAGGGTCTAAATAATCGGAAAGCCCACCATTTAAACTGGAAAAAACTTGACAACCGCAAGCTAAAGCTTCCATTGGCTGCAAGCCAAATCCCTCGCTCACGCCTTGCATAGCCCAATATTCGGCGGAATCATATAGGTAGACTTTGGCACGATTAAACAAGCTAGCTAAATCGTCAATAAACGAATTAATTACAAACACATTACATTTTTGTTGCAATGCTGGAATCAATTGTTCTAATAGATATTCCGAAGATTTGCGTGTATGAACTAGAACATCGATGTCGCGTTGAGAGTTGAAAGTTTTAAATATATCGCTAATTTCATTAGGTAAATAATAAATTAACGAATTCGGGGCTAACTGTCCCCAATATCCCATCGTATTGCGGCTTACTGTAATAATTGGAATGTCATTCGTCAGCTTAAAACCATAACCTGCACTATGAGCGTGATAGACCGCATTATAGGGTTTTAGCTTCGCTGCTAACTTAGCGACATCAAACCCCCAACTCATGACAAAAATTACATCATCTAAATTCTTGTTTTTGAGCAAATCATCTAAAAATAACTTATCAGGTTCGCGCTGACGATAAGTAACAACCTCAGCATTGCAAATTTTCTTGGCAATATTGAGCGTTTTCAGTTCCGCAAACAAACCACCACAAGCGAATTTACCATCAGTACCAGGAAGCAAAAAATAAAGCGATCGCATAAAAAAGGGAGTGGGGAGTCAGTGGTCAGTAGCCAGTGGTCGGTAGTCAGTAGTCAGTA
>JANNFJ010000626.1:0-4461 GCA_031379725.1 Calothrix sp. OTE_75_metabat_31 | reverse complement strand
ATCAATGCCTGATAGGATGGCCAAGTAGGGTTTCAATAACCTTTGCAACCTACGCTAGTGGGTTCCTTTGGGAAAATTTATCACAAGGCTTTTCTGCTCGTGTTGCAGCAGATATGGCATACAATTCTGCGCTAACCGCGCCTCAATATACGGTCTTCGGGGATCATTATGCTAGGCTAACAACGGTATACACCGCCAGTAATAGCAGTCCGGCCTCTAGTAACTCTTAATCAAGGTGGTTAAGATCATTATGAAAAAATCATTCCTAACATTCGTAAATATTTTCGTACTAACAAATGCTCATGTTCTTTGTTTTGCCCAATCGGAGCTACAATTTGAAGTACTAAGAAATTTTTCAGGACTCGGAAATAGGACTGTAGGTGAGTTTGTAAACGGCCCAAACCATTACTACAGTAGCGCAAACATATTTGCTGGGTTCAAAGATAGTCCTGCGACTCTCTTCGCTAACGAGAGTAATGGTCAACTTTTACTATTTTATAATAGCCCGTTATTTCTAAAGGATATGGAAATGAAATGGCAAGGACCACCCCGATTTACAAGTGAAGCTGCCTTACAAAACTTGAGTAGGGAAGTATTTAACTCTTTGTATCCTGGAGGAGCATCAATTTGCCATTTTAAAACTGACTGGCAAGGTCAAAATATGACTCAATCTAACGTTACAGTAGGAAGCGTCTATTACGCGGACAGTGAATTTGAGAATGTACCAATACATGATAATTGCATTGAAGTGAGCAAGATCAGCTTGTCTCGTAAAACAGGGCTGCTGGAAGGTTTAAGGCTAAGTTACCAAGGCTTTGTTCGAGATCAAATCCATCTTACGAGAAATGCGGCCCTTGAAAAAGGGAATTCTAAAGAGTTTCGGCCAACCAGAACTTATCCGTTTTCCAATAGAGGCAAGATTTTGAATTGCGAAATTATGTGGGTTCACGATTTGAGAGCAAATGCGTCAAAACAACTGAAACTTTACGGCAAGTCTAGACTGATCAAGGCGTGGATAATCCGGTACGAAAAGAAAAAAGCTGAGCTGTGGATAGATGCAATAAATGGTTCAGAAATTGCAGCATTTGACAACGAACCCAGGTAGTCTGATTTACGCATTGTGGTTCGATTCTCTCTCAGAATCTACAAACCCTATTTGATTGATGTGGACTTTATATTCCTGCATCCACTTGCGCTCGTTTGCATGATGTGCTTGGCTCAGTGCGTTAGTGACTACACGTTCCTTTGCTGGAATTTCAAAGTCGTGATTCCCGCGGTCGTCTTCAGGTTTATGAAAATGCTATCAAGTCGTAACGTTTATCTCTCAAAAAATTAGGTGCTTCTTTGACTTAAAACATTCGCTTTTGGTCTACTTTTTATTGATTCTCATTGCACTTTTAGACTAAATCATACTACTCTCATACTTTTTCCAGGTTTTTTGCATGACAAACCTAAAGAAGAATATAGGTTTTGCCAATAAAAGATATTAGGTAGCTGCAAGAAAGTAAGTCAGCATTTAAAAAACAAAACAAAATCAAAAAGGAAATACATTATGTATATTACTGAAATTGAAAAAGATGGCGATCTTCGGTCTGCCGCGAACAACTTCATCCAAACCGTTGATGCGAATCAAACAGTTTTGGGTATGACTGCAGCAAAGGTGAGTGCGCTCAACCTTCTTGTGGTTAACTTTGGCAACGGTATTGATTCTGCGAATGCAGCCCGTGACGCCGCTAAAACTGCGACAGAAGATAAAAACGATGCACGATCTGCATTGAAGAGCTCTATTTCGAGCTATGCAAAGATTTGGCGCGGAAACTCTGCAGTTCCTGATTCTTTGCTGACCAATTTACAGTTGCCAGCACATAATACTCCGCCGACAACGGTTAATCCACAGATTCCAACCGATCTTTCTTATTCAGTGAATGCAAGCAACGTTGTTACTTTGAAATGGAAAGCGAACGGCAACAAATTTGGCGTGATTTACATCATCGAAACTGCCGAGGGGCTTGCTGGTCCGTGGACTATCTTTGAACTCACTGGGCAAAGAAAATTTGAATTCATCGCGACTCCTGGCGAAACCATGTGCTTCCGCATCATTGCTCGCCGCAACGGAAAGAGCTCTGCACCAAGCACACCTATCACTCTTTGGGGTGGCGGATCGGGCGAAACAACGCTCAGCATCGCGGCATAAATTAGACTTTAATCGGTAGAGATAAACGTTCATTTTATTGGGCAACCCTTAGGGGTTGCTCATTTTTTGTTTAGAATCCGACTAATTAAGGGGTAGAGAGTCGCGAACTAATTAGTCTGATAATTTTGAATAAAGCTCTGATAAGTGTATAATTATGCTGATATGTCAACACAAGATCAAGGGATATTCCCGACTTTGACGCCTTATTTGGTTGTCTCAAATGCTGAAAAAGCAATTGAGTTTTATGTTAAAGCTTTGGGCGCTATTTCGCGCGAAGTGATGAAAAGTGAAGACGGTAAGGTTATGAATGCTCAACTAGAAATCGGCACAAGCGTTCTCATGCTCAACGATGAATTTCCAGATTGGGGAGTTTTTGGACCGAAAGAAGGCGAAACCGTTCACATGACCATTCACATTCGATCACATAATATTCAAGCAGATTGGGATCGTGCTATTGCTGCTGGTGCAACCGAAACAACACCTCTTGCAGACCAATTTTGGGGTGATCGCTATGGACAATTCAGTGATCCATTCGGTTACAAATGGTCTATGGGTCAGCCACTTAGCGAATTAAAATAACTTTTAATTCCATTTTAACAATGATAAAAAGCCTGCGAATGCCAAACATTTGCAGGCTTGTTATTTACAGATAGCTATAACTGACTTAAACTAAAAAGTGTAAAATTCTAATTATATTTGCAAGTTCTGGCCGATTCACTGTAGAATTAACAGGTAATTGTCTATGTAGGCAAACGTTGAGCGTGTCAGATGAAGAAATTATTATTGTATTTAGTCGTAGCGTCGTTACCAGCTTTTAGTATTGCAAGTTTTGCAAATCCAGACCCTAACGACCTTTTGGTAACAGGGCCAGATCAGCAGTATTCGGGTGGCGGATTATTCAATCTCAATGCATTTGATCCATCCGTTAGGCTGATCAATACAGCTAATCAAGGTAGTGGTGTTCTCATCGGTGGAAGAAGCAATATCACTATTGATGGGCAGAAGTATCACAAGCTAAGCTTTGTTACCGCTGATCATGTAATGACCAACAAAATTCTTAACAAAGTTGGGTTCCAAGCATCACCATTTTTTGATTTCACTGGCCCAACTCCTACACAAATTGATGTAGGAAGATTTGAGGCAACGATTAACCCGGCAGCAAACTTTGAATATGTGTATTCGCTAGGGTTGCGGGACATGGGGTTTTTAGGTGTGACAATAAAGTATGCAGCCTTAACAGCGAATCAAAATAAATACCTTGAACAGCTCGCGCCAACTCAAATTGGCGTGGTTGCTGATACTTATCGTGGCGCGGCAACTTCTTATGGCTACGGAGTATCCGGAGGATATCAATACGATACAGGCTTCAATAAAATTGGTTTTAAGGCAGAAGCAGGGAAGCCCTTCGGAACCCACCGATACGTAAATCACACAATTAAGCGCGGCGGAACTCATGTCGAAGGAAATTACAATTACGACCAGTTAGGTTGGGATTGCAGCTCGGCAATTGGCCAAGGACAAATGGCTCCCGGGGATTCTGGTGGCGCATTTATGGTAGACAATAAACTTGCTGGAATAAATACTTGGGTTACCAGAACAACAAGCGATCTTTATGGCGAATATTACAAGTTTGGTACCGCAGGGGGAGCATATAGATTTTCGGCAGACGATAAAACTTGGCTTTTAAGCGAATCTGCTCGCTATCAAGCAGTACCAGAACCCATTAGTCTAATAGCGATATGTGTAGGGATTGCAGGTTTGGCTCGTAAAACTAAAATAAAATAGAAAAAAACAAAATATAAACAATTTGCCGTGATTAGTACTATAATTATTTCATGAATTGCCGCTATTTGATTCTTGGGCTAGTATTTGCTTCTTGCAGTTCCTTGGCTTTTGCTTCTTTTGACCTCGTGCTTGTTCCACAAACGTCAGTAAGCAAGATCAATCGTGTTGATCCAATTTCTAACGTTTCGTTGGGTAGCTTTAATAGTTTGTCACCTGGTTTAACAGCTTTAGATCAAGCCAATAACCGGATATTTGTTTCCCAAATTGGCACCGGGAATGTCCGAATGTACAACTACAACACGGGTGACTGGCTTGGTTCTTTTAATTTGGGCTTTGCTCCGGCTCAGCTTGGTTACAATGCTGGCAACAATTCTCTCTATTCTGTAAGTGTTTCGGGAGCTCTATCAAGGCTCGTGGTTGATACCGGGTCGACTTTCAGCGTTCCAAATGTCACGGCTGCAATTACATGGAAATCTTTGGCG
>JANNFJ010000623.1:0-2099 GCA_031379725.1 Calothrix sp. OTE_75_metabat_31 | reverse complement strand
ATGCGTGAAGATTTGCAGGTAAGTCGATTATTTACCGACATCCACGAACCACTTCCCAGACAACCCGAAATCTTGGGGTTTTCGGTTTCATGGGAACTTGATTATGTGAACATTTTAACTCTCCTCGAATCCTTAGATATTCCGATTCGCGCAAATCATCGTCGTAACAATCATCCCCTAGTTTTTGGTGGTGGTCCCGTACTTACAGCCAACCCCGAACCATACGCAGATTTTTTCGATGTCATCCTTTTGGGAGATGGCGAAAATCTATTAGGTGCATTTATCGATGCTTATAAAGAAGTTAGAAATGCTGATAGAGAAACAAAATTAAAAGCACTTGCACAAGTACCGGGAATTTATATTCCTAGTTTATATGAAGTCGAATATTATAGTTTAGATGGTGCGATAAAATCAATCAAACCAATCTCATCAGAAATACCTGTAGTTATTCAAAAACAAACCTATCGTGGTAACACATTATCAGCATCAACAGTTGTTACCGAAAAAGCTGCATGGGAAAATATATTCATGGTGGAAGTGGTGCGGAGTTGTCCAGAAATGTGCCGCTTCTGTTTGGCAAGTTATCTAACTTTGCCATTTAGAACTGCGAGTTTAGAAGGTTCGTTAATCCCGGCAATAGAAAAAGGTTTAGCTGTCACCAATCGATTAGGTTTATTGGGTGCTTCGGTAACGCAGCATCCTGAATTTGATGCATTACTCGATTATATTAGCCAACCAAAATATGATGATGTGCGGTTGAGTATTTCCTCAGTGAGAACTAATACTGTCACCGAACAATTAGCGCAAACGTTAGCTAAACGCGATGCGAAGTCCTTAACTATTGCTGTGGAAAGCGGTTCAGAACGAGTTCGGAAAATCATTAACAAAAAACTTGAACAACAAGATATTATCAAAGCTGGCATCAATGCCAAAACTGGTGGATTATCGGGGTTGAAACTTTACGGGATGGTGGGAATTCCTGGAGAAGAATCGGAAGATTTAGATGCAACTGTGACAATGATGCAAGATATGAAAAAAGCTGCACCTGGGTTGAGATTAACTTTTGGTTGCAGTACTTTTGTGCCAAAAGCGCATACGCCATTTCAGTGGTATGGAGTAAATAAACAGGCTGAAAAACGTTTGCAGTTTTTGCAGAAAAATTTGAAGCCAAAAGGAATTGATTTTCGTCCGGAAAGTTATAATTGGTCAATTATTCAAGCTTTATTGTCAAGGGGCGATCGCCGACTTTCTAAGTTATTGGAATTAACCCGTGATTTTGGCGATTCTTTAGGTAGTTATAAGCGTGCTTTTAAAGAATTGAAAGGACAAATCCCAAGTTTGGATTTTTACGTACATGAAAAATGGTCATCCGATTTAATTCTACCTTGGAATCATTTACAAGGTCCGCTACCACAGTCTACACTTTTAAAGCATTTGAGTGAAGCTATGAGTCAATTTGGGGCTGCGGAGAAGGAGTTAGAGGTATTGGAGTGTTAATTTGTTTATATTATTTTTTCTCTTTAGTTTATTAGAGTAATTCCAATGCAAACAACGGCTGAATATTATTGTGCTTTTTGTGGTGAGGAAAGTACCACTTTTATTGATATTAGTGGTGGGTCTGAACAAAAATATGTAGAAGATTGTCAAGTGTGTTGTCGTCCAAACGTTTTGTACGTGCGGATTGATGAGGATACGTTAGATATTGAGATTGATACCGATTATGAAGAGTAATTTTTAACTCAATTTACAACTACAACTTAAGTTACAGCATTTTTGCTGGTAATTAAACCACACCGTAGGCAATACTGCGGACGTTAAGAAGTATTCCTAAAATTGATCCACCATTATCCCCCGATAAGTTGGGGGACTTTAAGAGGCTTTTAGCCCCCCAATGAATGCGGGGGTTTGGGGGGATCTAAACCAAAACCTACGCAGTATTGACACCGTAGGGGCGCAAGGCATTGCGCCCTCTTTATTTCGACCTGATATACTATGCTTTATAAACCTGTAATCTGCTGTAATTGACAAAAGTCCAGTTATCGTGACTTAAAAGGAAAGGGTTTCAATCCCCACATGGGAGAAATCAGTAGAATTATCAG
>JANNFJ010000621.1:0-6038 GCA_031379725.1 Calothrix sp. OTE_75_metabat_31 | reverse complement strand
CAAGATTAATGAATACCCCGCAGGATATATTATTCCACCGGGCGACAGTGAAATAATAGCTTCACTCCTAACCGAACTCGCATCCAACCCCGATTTATTAAAGCAAAAACAACAAGCAGCACTAGCATTTCCACCGCAAACCCTAAGTTGGGAAGCATATGCAAAGCGTGCGATCGCGCATTATCAGGAGATGGCAGTAGGGAGCAGAGGAGAGGGGGGAGACAAGGGGGAGAGGAGGGAAGTTTTAACTCATAACTCATAACTCCTTTAACTATGCCCAAAGTATCTATAATTATTCCCGCTTACAATGCGATGCGCTATTTACCAAAAACCTTAGATAGCGTATTGCAGCAAACCCACCGCGATTTTGAAGTTTTGATTATTAACGATGGCAGTTCCGATGCAATTATTGAATGGGTATCCAAGATTACAGACACAAGAGTGCAATTGATTACCCAATCTAACCAAGGAGTATCAGCAGCAAGAAACACAGGAATAGCATTAGCCCAAGGTGAATATATAGCCTTCTTAGATGCCGATGACTTATGGGAACCTACGCATTTAGAAAAACAAGTAAGTTATTTAGACAACAACCCAAAAATTGGAGTAGTATACACTTGGACGCAACTCATCGACGAATGCGATCGCCCCACGGGTAGAATATTTGCATCTCACGCATCTGGGATGATTTGGCAAGAATTGCTGGAAAACGACGTAATTTCCACAGGTAGTTCCGCGATGGTACGACGCAACTGCTTAGATACCGTTGGTGGATTCGACACCGAACTAGCCCATGCAGAAGACCTAGAACTGTGGTTGCGAATAGCTCGACAGCATCAAATCGGAGTCATCAAAGAACCCCTAACCATGTACCGTCAACACCCTCACAACACCACCAAAAACCGCGAAAAAATGCTACACGGACTGCGAATGGTATTTGAAAAAGCCTTCGCAACCGCACCTATCGAAATATTACACCAACGCAATAGCGCTTATGCCAGTTTATTTCTTGGCTTCGCATGGCTAGCCATCGACGACGGTAACACAACACAAGCAGCACAGTATCGCAAACAAGCATACCTGCATCATCCCCAAGTATGGTTTACCGAAAGATATATGCGATTAAGCTGTGCGATCGCAATATTAAACCTCTTCGGTTCCCAAAGCTACAACATCCTACGAAAAATAACCCGCAACCTTAAACAACGAACACTAGGAGTCACCACCCCACCAAAAGCCACATAAAAAACCCTCTCACCAAAACCCTCTTCCCTCTGCGTCACGCCAGACGCTACAACGGGGGGAACCCCCGCAACGCGCTGGCTCCTCTGCGTCCTCTGTGGTTCGTTCCTAAGCCAAAAAACACGAAATTTATAACATAAAACATGCACATTATAGTACTCGAAGAAAAACCAACATCCCAACGCGGCGGGCAAGAACTAGTCCTATATGACATCTGTCGCGGACTAGCCCAACGAGGACACAAAATCACCCTCCTTTACTCAGACGAAGAAAACCTATTAAACCGTTATCAACAATTTTGCAGCCAAACATTAAAAATAAAACAATTTAGAATTTACCGTCCCCAACACATACTACCCTTCCTATCTGGCATCCTAGAACTAAAGCACAACCTCACAATATCCGAACCCCAAAATACCCTTATTCTTAGCAACCAATACCAAGACACATTCATCGGTCGCATCCTATCAACAATCCTAAAAATTCCCCTACTTTGCTACATACATTTACCGCCACCAGAAACAACACCTTGGCAATGGCAATTCCAACCCAAACAAGTCAAACATTTTATTGCTCAATTAAACATGAGCAATCAGATAAAAATTGGACTTCAAGGAGTCAAACAATTTATAGCAGTTTCGCATCAAACTAAAATGGATTGGGTGAAAAAAGGCTATCAATCTGATATAATCGACGTTGTGCATAACGGCATTAACCTAGATAAATATCAGCCTACTACCGACTATCAACAACTCCGAAAAGACTGGAATATTCCTGAAGAGATGCGAGTTATTTCTTATGTAGGCAGACTCGACCCAGAAAAAGGAATTGAAATCTTCTTAAATGCCTTTGCACGATTACAAAAAACCCATATAAAAACTAAACTTTTCATTGCCGGTAAACCCGTACTTGCCAAAGAAGAATATAAAGAATCTTTGAAGCAATTAACAATCGATTTAGGCATTGAAAATCATGTCAACTTCCTCGGTCATGTAGCTAATACTACTAATCTTTACCAAGTCAGCGATATTACAGTACTGCCCAGTCGATGGTCAGAACCTTTCCCCAGGTCGATTATCGAATCGATGGCTTGCGGTACACCCGTAGTAGCGAGTAGAACCGGGGGAATACCCGAAAGTTTGACGGGAGAACTTGCAAAAGGACTTTTTGAACCGGGATGTAGTAACGATTTAGCCGCTACCCTCCATCAAACTATTGATTGGAGAACAACAGACCCACAATTAGGAATGCGGTATCGGATTCATGCTGTCTCCAAGTTTAGTATCGACCGGATGATTAATGATATAGAGAAAGTTTTAAAACAATTTAACTCACCTTTACCACAACCGAATTACGACCGATTAATCCTGAAATCCGATGAAAACTAAAGAACTTGTAATCGAAGCTGGTCGAACTGAAAGTCAATATTGGCGGGATTTATGGAAATATAGAGAACTATTCTATTTTCTCGCATGGCGCGACATTTTAGTCCGCTACAAACAAACAGTAATTGGAATGTTGTGGGCATTACTGCGACCATTTCTAACCATGATAGTATTCACATTTGTGTTTAGTAACTTAGCAAAACTTCCCACCGAAGGAACAGCCCCATATCCAATATTGGTGTTTGCAGGATTACTACCGTGGCAGTTTTTTTCGGGTGCGCTGTCAGAATGTAGTAACAG
The DNA here is from genome assembly GCA_031379725.1 of Calothrix sp. OTE_75_metabat_31. GTDB lineage: Bacteria > Cyanobacteriota > Cyanobacteriia > Cyanobacteriales > Nostocaceae > JANNFJ01. Next base: position 3,111 of record JANNFJ010000621.1, on the reverse strand, counting down.
TTTAATCAATAACGCGAACTTACTATCAAAAGTCTATTTTCCCCGTTTAATTGTCCCCACAAGTGCAGTCATCGTCAGCTTTGTTGACTTCATGATTTCCGGAATAATTTTATTAGGATTAATGGCTTATTACAACTTTGTACCCGACTGGCGAATTTTGACATTACCAATCTTTATTGTTATTGCCTTTGCAGCATCAATGGGTGTGGGATTGTGGTTAGCAGCATTGAATGTTGAGTATCGAGATTTTCGGATTATCGTGCCGTTTATTGTTCAGTTCGGTTTATATATATCTCCGGTGGGATTTAGCAGTCAAGTAGTCCCAGCCCAATGGCGGTTACTTTATTCGCTCAATCCAATGGTAGGAGTTATTGATGGGTTCCGTTGGTCAATATTAGGGGGTGAATCGCAAATTTATTTGCCTGGATTAATTCTGTCAGTATTACTTGTAATTCTAATATTAACAAGTGGGATTTGGTACTTCCGTAGGATGGAACGTACATTTGCTGATGTTATTTAATAATTAGGGAGGAGTTATATAGATGAAAAGTGCGATTCGGGTTGAGAATTTAAGTAAAAAATATGCTATCACCCATCAACAAGATAGTTATAAGACATTTCGCGGGGCAATAACCGATGCGGCAAATTCCTTAGTTCGTGCAATTAATCCTCGTGCAAATAAGGAAAAGCAATCGAACAGGGAGGAATTTTGGGCACTCAACGATGTATCGTTTGAAATTCAACAGGGTGATAGAATTGCTATAATTGGACGTAATGGTGCAGGTAAATCAACGCTGTTAAAGATATTAAGTCGAATCACCGAACCAACAACCGGAAAAATTTCAATTTCTGGGAGAGTTGCTAGTTTATTAGAAGTAGGGACGGGGTTTCATCCAGAGTTAACAGGTAAAGAAAATATCTTCCTCAACGGTGCAATTTTGGGAATGAGTCGAATCGAAATTCAGCGAAAATTTGATGAAATTGTCGCATTTGCAGAAATTGAAAAGTTTTTAGATACTCCAGTCAAGCGTTATTCTTCAGGGATGTATGTCAGATTAGCATTTGCTGTTGCTGCACATTTAGAACCAGAAATTTTGATAGTTGATGAAGTTTTAGCAGTAGGTGATGCCCAATTTCAAAAGAAATGTCTTGGTAAGATGCAGGATGTATCTACAAATGAAGGTCGAACTGTTTTATTTGTGAGCCATAATATGGATGCCGTCCAACGATTGTGTTCCCAATGCGTGATGCTCGAACATGGTCGAGTAATTGCTCAAGGTAGCACAGAAAGTATTCTCGTCAATTATATGTCTAATTCGCTCAAAGCTTCACCGAATAAATGGATTGATGTATCGCAAGTCAGCCGGCAAATGGGTACAGGGGAAGCTAAGTTTGTTCAGGTTAAATATAGTAGCCTTAAGGAAGCAGCTGCATTTCAACCCTATTCAAATGGGGCAGTTGAATTTTTATTAGAAATTGAGTCTGATTCAGTAAGACGTGTTGGAAGTCTTGCTGTTGTAGTATATGACCAGTTTGGCACTAAGTTAGTTAATGCTGATTCGCTTTCAATTGGCGAAATTACATGTCTAGAAAAGGGAAAGAATATAATCAAACTAAGAATTAATAATCTATATTTAAATCCTGGTGTTTATGTTATTGGTTTATGGCTTGCTGACCCTTTAATCGGCACTGTTTTTGATTTTGTTGAATCGGCGTTTGAAATTGAAGTCATAGATATTCAAGTCCGAGGTCTTGGAATTAAACCAAATGGTGATGGTCTTGTTACTTGTGATTTTGAAATGATGGAAATGACTGAGTTAATTGGTTCCAAATTTTAAGTAGTAATCCAAAGATTATTTATTAACGAACCACAGAGGGGCGGAGGGCAGGGAGGAAGAGAAAAAGAGTAATTTCAATAATTTTATAGGGAGGGGTTTAATGCGATCGCTTTTAATAAGTTAGGAGGTTTTGGTAGGTTAATTAAAAATTTTGTCCAGCTTTCTCTAGCTATAATCTAGAACTATCTGCTTTAAATAATAATTGGAAATTATGTTATGGAATTAGCTATAAGTGTCATCGTTTGCACTCATAATCCCAGGCTTGATTATCTCGAAAAAGTATTAGCTGCACTCAAGTCTCAAACATTATCATCTGAACGATGGGAACTGTTATTAATTGATAATGCAAGCGAGCAATTACTCTCACGAGATATTAATCTGACTTGGCACAAAAATGCTTGTCATATTCGAGAGGCCCAACTAGGTCTTACTCCTGCCCGATTACGAGGAATTAGGGAAGCTCAAACCCAATTACTAGTTTTTGTTGACGATGATAATGTCCTGGATTCTGATTATCTGGAAGTAACATTACAAATTAGTAAAGACTTTCCATTTCTTGGGGCTTGGGGTGGGCAAATTAGGGGTGAATTCGAGATAATACCTCCTGACTGGGCTAGACCTTATTTATCATTGTTAGCTATTCGAGAGTTTGAGCAAGATAAATGGTCAAATCTACTACATCAGCATGAAACAACTCCTTGCGGTGCTGGAATGTGCGTACGAAAATCTGTCGCAGATAAATACTTTGATTTAGTGAAGCATGATTTGCTTCGGTTAGGTTTAGATCGAAAAGGTGAAGATAGTCAAAGTCAGATATTACTTTCTTGTGGGGATACAGATTTAGCATTTACATCCTGTGATGTAGGTTTAGGAACAGGACAGTTTACAGCTTTAAAGATGAGACATTTAATTCCTGATACTCGTTTGACAGAAGAATATTTAGTTAGATTAATGGAAGGTATTACATACTCGCAAATCATCTTAGATTCTTTTCGAGGTAAAATTCCAATGCTACCGTATACATCATGGAAGATAAAAATACTTGAATCTTATCAACTTTGGAAAATGAATCCAAAAGAACGTAGTTTTTACCAAGCAAGAAAACGAGCCGAAACTTTAGCTATTCAGAAAATTTGCGGCACGGATCAAAACAGTCTAAAAATTACCATCCCAAAATACTCATTAAAATTTCAAAGTCAACGATAAGTCAGAAATTACAAATTAATATAACTAATAAACATTTCTAAAATGCTTACTGACCAACTCCCGTTTT
>JANNFJ010000610.1:0-8575 GCA_031379725.1 Calothrix sp. OTE_75_metabat_31 | reverse complement strand
CTGATAATTTACGCAACTATTTATATCAACAGCGACTCAAAAATAATCAAGTTAAACAACACCAAGACAGTGAAGTTATCGAAAATAATTTATGCCAATGGCTAGAAAATACCTTTACAAAAGGTTGGTACGCACTCGATACTTTATTAAGCCAACAGGGCAGAAGTTTAACAGTTCAATTTAGAAAAGATATGGCATTAAATGAAGTTGCAATTAAGGGAGCCAAGCTAATTGATTTAGGTATGGAGTTAGGAAACTCAGAATTTGTTCTACTTGTAGGAATATCTCCGAAGATAGATGACAAATATAATATTCGCGTTCAAGTTCATCCTGTACGTGGCGATCTTTATTTACCATCTCAAGTAAAACTAATTTTACTTTCATCCTCCGGAGCGTTTCTTCAAGAAGCAGTTTCGAGAAATTATGACCACTATATCCAACTGAAAAGATTTAAATCGCTTGTGGAAACAAATTTTACTATCCAAGTGGTTTATGGTAATGTCACTATAAAGGAAGACTTTGTGTTGAGACCAGTTACTAGTGAATAATCATGACTAAATTAGTCGTGTTGAATTTAGGGAAAGGAAATTTAAACCAAGGTTTTGCTACTGTTACAGCTCAATTGTATGATGGCAATGAAGTGCCGATACAATTTACGGGTAGCCTAGAAGCTGCTCCTAAGCTCGTTGAACTTTACAGACGGTGGTGTTTGCTTTACCAATTAGTACATGATAGTTTGTCTTATACAGGTCGTTCTAAAAGCTGCTTCCAAGTTACAGAAATAGAAATTGAAGATGAAGATGTAACAAATATTTCTTCAGTGGAATTTAATTTGTTATGCGAAGATTTATCACAAGAAATTAATACTTGGCTAAGAGCAGATTCTTTTCGCAATATTGAACAAAAACTACGCACTAAATTACATCCTCGTGATGAAATTAGAATAATCTTAGAGACTGATGATGATGAAGTTATCAGACTTCCCTGGCATTTGTGGAATTTTCTTGAAGATTATCAAAATGCAGTTTTAGCATTAGGAGTGCCGGAAGTAGACCGAGTACTATCTGAGCGTAAAACTTCAAGAAGTAAAGTCAGAATTTTAGCAATTTTGGGTGATAGTAAGGGAATTGATGTTCAAAAAGACCGAAGAATATTAGAGCAGTTACCAGGTACGGAAATAGTATTTTTGGTACAACCCCAACGATTTGAGTTAGATAAATGTTTGTGGGATAAACAGGGTTGGGATATTTTATTTTTTGCGGGACATGGTGTAACTAATTTAGAAGAAAGAACAAGTAGAATTTATATTAATAAAACAGAGAGTTTAACAATTACTCAGTTAAAGAATGCTTTAAAAACTGCGATTTCACGGGGTTTGCATCTAGCGATTTTAAATTGTTGTGACGGGTTGGGATTGGCAAAAGAACTAATATCGCTCAATATTGGGCAAACAATTGTTATGCGTGAACCTGTACCAGATGTAGTAGCGCAAGAATTTTTGAAGCAGTTTTTGGAAGCATTTGCAGCAGGTGAATCGCTTTACATTGCGATGCGGCAAGCAAGGGAAAGATTGCAAGGTTTAGAAGGAGAATTTCCTTGTGCAAGTTGGATTCCTGTGATTTGTCAAAATCCTGCTGTTACACCTATAGCTTGGTCAAAATTAGTCGGTACTAATCATCGGTCGCTAATTGCCCTAACTTTAAATACTAGCTTAGTCGTGACTGCCTTAGTATTTGGGATGAGAATGTTGGGATTTTGCCAATTATGGGAACTAGCTGCATTCGATGCAATGATGCGATCGCGTCCTGTTGAACCACCAGACAATCGCATTTTATTAGTTACAGTCACCGAAGCAGACGTACAAGCTCAACCAGCAAACGAGAGGGGGGGTGCATCGATATCAGAAAAAACCCTCGATCGAGTCATGGAAAAATTAGAGAAGTTTAATCCCCGTGTAATTGGTTTAGATATTTACCGGGAGAATCCCGTTGCCAAGGAGTACAAGCACCTGAGTGCGATGAAAACAAGCGATCGCTTTATTGGAATTTGCAAATCGGGTGAAGATGAAACAGACCCAGGAGTTCCCCCACCACCAGAAGTTATCGACGAACGTCTTGGTTTTAGTGATGTAGTCACAGATGCAGATAATACCGTCCGTCGGCAATTATTAGCTATGGCACCAGCGACCAATCCAGACGTTAGGTGCAGAACAGATAAGTCTTTCAATTTTCGCATTGCAACTCGTTATTTGAAATTTGAGGAGATTGGTACGGAACTAACCTCAGATGATAATTGGTTGATTGGTGAAAAAGTTTTTAAAAACCTGGAAGGAAATAGCGGTGGTTATCATCAAATCGACAGTCGGGGATATCAAGTTTTACTCAATTGGCGTGCTTCTGAACCCTTTATTAAACAAGTCACAATTGACGAAATTTTAAATAATAAAGTTACTGAAGATTTAGTCAAAAATCGGATTATTTTGATTGGGACAACAGCCGAAAGCTATAATGACAAACGTTGGGATACTCCCTATAGTGCCAAACAATTGCCTTACGAAAAATTTGCCGGGGTAGTTATACAAGCCCACATGGTTAGTCAGATTCTCAGTACTGTATTGGATAATCGCCCATTATTATGGGTATTACCAAAATGGAGCGAAAATATTTGGATTGGGTGTTGGTCTATAATCGGATGTTTAATTGCTTGGAAATTCCAATCTAAATGGTACTTAGTTGTTTTTTTGACAAGTTCCTATGTCGTTTTATATAGTTCTTGCCTTTTATTATTAATACAAGGTCTTTGGATACCTTCCATTCCAGCCTTTTTCGCATTTTCGGGCAGCTATCTAGTCGTGACTATATATACTAAAAATATGACATTAAATAGTCGGAGAGAGAAATAATATTTAATTAAAACTATGCGTAATTGTTACTTTTGGGTGTGAATAAATATAGGAGTGACGATAATTTATACCCATGAGCAATCAAAAATACATTAAGTTTAAGTCTGTTATTGCTGTTGCATTAACTTTCTGGACGATCGGTTTTTTACCTGTTCAAGCTCAAACCAATCAACTGCATCTAAAACAAAAAGAAGCAGACGGTTCTAAACGGGGTAGACCAGGTGGTAGAACGGGTAGTGGGAGTCGGGGTGACTGTCCATCTGTAAATTTACCACTTACTGCTTTAATACCTGCGAATAATCAAGGTTTAACGGTAGCAGAACATCCACGTTTTTGGGTTTTTGTTCCTTACCAGTCGAATAATATAGCAAGTGGAGAATTTGTGTTGCAGGATGAAAAAAATAATGATGTTTACAGAACAAAATTTACCTTACCTCCAACACCAGGGGTAGTTAGTATTCCCTTGACAAAAGCAGCACCGTTAAAAATTAATCAAGACTATCAATGGTACTTTAAACTTTACTGCTCCCAGCAAAAGTTATCTAATCCTTTATTTGTGAAAGGATGGATACAACGTATTGCAATCAATACTAATTTCGAGAAGCAATTAAAAGCAGCAACGACACCGCAGCAACGTTTTACTATATACGATAAAAATAATATCTGGTATGAAGCTGTAACGGAGTTAGCAGAACACCAAATTATTGAATCGCAAAATAAGAGTTTGCTTAGTGATTGGGGTAATTTATTAAAGCATGTAGGATTAGAAAATTTAATTTCTCAACCGGTTGTGGGGGAAGTGAAATTATAACTTCATAGGGGGGAAAGCAATACTGCTCGGTTAAGGTTTTTTGCTAGAATCGATCCCCCTAAATCCCACGCTAAATTGGGGGACTTTATAAGGCTTTTAGCCCCCCTTTTTAAGGGGGTTGGGGGATCAATTTCTTAACGCCCGCAGTATTGGGGGTAGCTGTAGTGCGAGCATCTTGCTCGCTTTATATAGTAAGCGAGCAAGCCTAAGCACTACAACCAATTTCCAACTAAAATATAAGGTGCCCAAAAGTAGGGAGCTTCATATTTAGTCAATATATTAATTTGAGCTTGACGAAGTGCCTCAGCTTTACTCAAACTTGTATTTGCTAATTCTTGATAAAATTTAGTCATTAATTGAGCTGTAGACTCATCATTTACCGACCACAAAGTTGCCACCGTACTCCTAGCACCTGCTCGTACAGCTATACCTGCAAGTCCTAAAGTTGCTCGTTTATCTCCTGATGCAGTTTGACAAGCACTTAATACAAGTAGTTCGACTGCACGAGATTCAGTTTGTCCACGAAGTCGCAATAATTTATCAAAATCTCTAACTTTTAGCAGTTGTTCCCAAGCAAGAATAAAAGTTTTATCAGCATTAGAACTAAACTCACCATGACTGGCAATGTGAACTACAGTGTAGGGAATTTTTTGAATTTGATTCTGGATGTTTATTTTTGTAAAATCCTGATTGAGAAGTTCTCTACTTTTAGGTATTGCTGTCTGAACTCGATCCAATTCAGTTTTTACATTTTCTAATGAGGCAAAGTTTCTACCTCCGATTTGCCTTTTTTCGCTAACTCCACCAGCTAGAACCTCTAAATTTTGTCTTTGCAAGACTTTCGGGTCGATAAGTTGCAACCCTGGTGCTAAAGCTAGAGCATATTTTTGAATTAAGTATTCTCCTTTTTTCTCATCATAAGTAACTCCCATTGGAATATTCCTTAATGAACCATCTAAGACAAATACTAATGTTTCTATTGTTTGATTAGTTAAGTCACTTTCTAAAGGTTGAATTAACCATTGATAAATTTGACTTGCTAAATTTTTAACATTATTAATCCGGTCAGGTTCTTTTAAATATAGCTGGAGCTTCTCTAAAGTATCTTCGACTATATTGGCTGATTTGTAAGTTGTATAATGTCGTAACTTAGTTTGATTTGGTAATTTGAGGATAATTTCTAAGCGGTCTTTTAAGATAATTGGATAAATAACAGCAGCAGTTAAATCTGTTTTATCAACAACATCATCAATTTGCTTTGGCTTTGGTAATAAACAAGCTTCTCTAAAAAAGTTTTCCAGTTCGCTTAATTGGAGTGATTCTAATGCTTCACGAGCTAAAACTAGGTTTTTTTGATTGATTTCTAAGTTAGAATTACTTTTATTTTTATCGGTTTCGGGTTGCAGCAATAAATCAACAAACTGCCGATAAATTGGTTCAACATTATCTCTAAAAGAAAACTGAATATCTGGGTTGAGAGCAACTAAATCGCTACGTAAAGATTTAAGACTATTTACAGCTTCAATATAGTAGTTTATTGCATTATCTTTATCGTCTTTTGCTTTGAGTATATATCCCAATTGCCATTGCCATAAATAATTTATGTCTGGCGCATGAATTGCTTGAGCAACAAACAAAGCTTGTTCGGTTAATTGTTGTGCATTAGATATATCTTGAGTTTCTAAATATACTCCACCCAGTAGACCCAAAGCATATGCTTCCGAACGTCCATCCTGAATCCTTCTTGCTTGTTGAACCGAATCAGCTAACTCTTGAGCGATTTCCTTCCAGGTGGGTATATTAACATTATTAGCTTTTTTTCGGCAGATAGAGCTTTTTGCTAAGTTAATTTGAGCGTAAATTGAGGCTTGATTTATTCCTATTTTCTTTAACTTAGACTCAATTTCTACAGACAACTTTTGCGCTTCTGACCAGTTTCGTAATTCTTGTAATACAGTTAATTGATTAAGTTTTGCCTGAACTTGTAGAAGAGGTGAAATTGAAGTATTCGCAGCTTCAGTATAAAATTCTCCGGCTCGATTATAAAATTTAATTGAGGCTGAAGATTGAGTAACTGTTTTGCTTCCTTTACAGTCTAAGGGTGTAAATTCATCATAATTTATGATTTGATTTGGTGAAATTTCTCTTTTACTCAGAGCGACTTGAGCATTTCCTAAACTTATTAAAGTAGCGCTAATTTCTGGAGGAGATTGTAATTTCTTCGCAATATTTAGACTTTGCTGCAACAATTTATCCGAATTTTCTAAATTCCCGACTAATTGCAAAGTATCACCAAAACTACGTAAAAATCTAGCTTTGATTAGGGTATCTGGCTGTTTCTGGAGACGGGGAGAAATTTCTTCTAAAATACTTTGAGATTGACTATAAAATCCTAAAGCTTGTTGAGCAATACTTTGATTGATTAAACTGCGAGTTATCCCAAATTCATCTTTGATTGATTGATAGGTATTTGCAGATTCTTTCCCGCTATCTATAGCTTGTGCTGCTTTTCCTAGTTCTAATTGTATTTGTCCTTGAATTTCTAAAGCTTCAGCCAACATTTTCAGAGTGTTTCTATCGCTTTTCAACTCTAATTTGCTGAGAATATTTAGGGATTCTGTAATTTTAATTTCAGCTTTTTCTAACTGACCAAGTTTTTTAAAAACTAGGGAGAGATTGCTTAATGTCATAGCCTCTCCTAATTTATCACCTTGAGCTTTAAATTCTGTAACTGCTTTTTGTAATACTATTACCGCATCCGTTAACTGTCCTGTTTCGTATAGTTTTTTTCCTTGTTCAACTAATATTTGTGGACTTGGATTTTGTACTGGTGCTTGAGATAAGCTTATTTGAGGATTGCAGATGATAAATAAGGCAATCAGTAACGCAAGGAAAATTTTTTTTAGACCTATTTTTGCAAGATAATGAAGAAAAAATAGGAAATTATGACTTGTTTTTCGAGTTTTTCTAGTCATGACCTTTACCTACCATCAATTATTGCTCCCACTTGGGTCAGATGGACAAGGTTTTGGAGTCATAATGAAACCACTTTTATATACAGTATTTGGTGTAGAGGAAATTAACATTACCTCTCCAGCTTTGTTTACAACTAAGCTATTTGCTTCAACAATTTGCTTTGGTGTTGATTGCTGAAGAATATTGTTGCTAGTTAGGTTTCTAGGTTGTTTTCTGGCAATAGGATTAAGCGTTACCCAATCGACAGTAGCAGTCTGGTTGCTACGAATTAATTCCTGTGGGTTTACTGGTAAACCTCCTTTGCCGGTAATCGTAAACGAATTACCCGCAAATGCCGGACAACCTTGGACGATTAAATTCGAGCGATCGCTAAAATCATCCGGCAGTTCCAATAACCCAGATGTGGGGTTAATATCAGGTCTGTTAATTTCTACATTCCCATCGAGGGAAGAATTTGCCCCGGTAGCTGTAATATCGCTTCTTGGGGTAGTTGCATTGCTAAATTGCGTGCCAAATATACTTTGAGTTGCCATCTTGACGGTGCCACCACGAAAATCAGTAGAATTGGCACTGATGTCGCTATTTTCAAATGCCGCAAGAATATTAGTATTAATATTGATGTCACCACCGATGACATTTTTTCCTCTGGCGTTAGTAGTGATATTACTGACACGACGTAGCAATAATAAATCTTTCACTTGCAGGGTAATAGTTGCCTGTGGTTTGTTGGGATCGGTGTTGATACTGCGTGTGTCAGCACTGAGAATGCCATTGTCTAAACGGATGGAGCGAGCATTCACAGATAAGTTACCTGCATTACCGAGTCCTAAACTGTTTACAAATACTCCCGCTTTATCGCCAATTAACACCTGTTGGGCATTAATCTTCAAATCTCCAGCTACCCCAGTCGAGTTTGGTCTAGTACTGCTAAATAAACCACTGCGATAGCGGTTACCTTTGGCATTAGTACCAGTACCAATCACTTGCACAGTATCAGCATTTACCGTCAAATTTCCCCCCTTGCCTCCACCTGCTGTGCTAACACTTACTTGTGCCCCATCTTGTACTATTAAAGTTTTAGCGTCAATCGTTAAATTTCCTGCATCCCCAGTTGAATCTGTATCACTATAAATCGCAGCAAAAAAGCCATTCATTTGTACTGTGTCAGCTTTAATATTCACATTTCCCCCTCTACCTGTACCTCTAGTACCAGTACCTACTCCACCACTATTTTGAAGCAGCAATTTCTGGGTAGTGATTGTTATAACTCCTCCATTACTTGGACTTTTTCTACCAGCTCTTGCACCAGCAAAAATCAATGCTCCATCTTGCACTAGCAACTCATTGGAGTTAATCGTTATATCACCTCCATTTCCAGTTGCACCTGTATCAGCGTTAGCAAACAAGCCACTGGGAGAATAAAGAGAAGTACCAATCGCCTGCACAGTATCAGCATTTACCGTTAAAGTTCCCCCCTTGCCTGTACCGAATGTGCCAGTGCCTATTTGTCCTCCATCCTGTACTAACAAGGTTTTCGCAGTAATTGTCAAATCTCCTGCATTTCCTGTGGTGCCTTTGTAAGTTTGAGTAGTCAATGTGCTGGCATCATCAAAAGTATTGGTACCAATAATGAGTACAGTATCAGCATTTACCTTCAAATTCCCGCTCTCACCTGTACCGAATGCGCCAGTGCCAATTTGTCCTCCATCCCGTATTGATAAGGTTTTCGTAATAATTGTCAAATCTCCTGCATTCCCTGTCGCGCCTTTGTAATTTCGGGTAGTCAATGAACTTGCAGAACCATCAGTAGTATTGCTGCCAATAACGGACACAGTGCCAGCAGCATTTACCTTCAAATTCCCGCTCTCACCAGCACCATATGTACC
>JANNFJ010000600.1:0-2029 GCA_031379725.1 Calothrix sp. OTE_75_metabat_31 | reverse complement strand
TAAGATTAGATATAAAATCATAACCTGTATTTTTCTCAATAGCATCAACCGAAGTAATATAATTAGTCCAATTAGCTTCTTTATTACCATTAATATTCGGAGTATCAACAGCAATTACTCTCGTCGAATCGTTAACCCCATTTATTCCTTTTCCAAGTTCAGTGATTACGATAATCTTAAAAACTCGATTGGGAACAGACACTTTACCATTAGCTATTGTTTCCTTTTGACCGTAACCACCCGATATAATATATAGTTCTTTCCCCTCAGCAGCTAACTTTCTACCGTAATTTTCTAAATTTGCCCAGTAACCTTGATTATTATCAGGTGCTTGAGGAATAATATTTGTCATCAAAAAAGTTGCAGCATTATCCTCTACATTATTACTACGGTCTGCCGAAGGAGTCATATGACCTTTATCGTAACCACTGCGAGTGTAATCGTTAGGAGTCACACGATACCACCCTTCAGGAAGTGCCGCATCAGGTCTAAAATTATTAGAACGTGGTGCATCACCTAACCACGATTTATTTAATTGCCAGCTAACCCAATTGGGAATCCCTTTATCTCGGTTATAAGAGAGTGCGTACTGTTTTTTTATCAGCAAATAATTATTCGCATCCTTACTATTAGCATTACTGGGATTTCCTAAAGTTAGATGAACGCTAGCAATAGGAGTTTTTGGTAAGAAAAATGAACATCCAGCAATCGTGGCTAGGAAAATCGCTATTACTAGAATAAAAATTTTTTTGAAGTTAGATATATGAGTACGACGTATATATTGCCACTGAAGTCTTGTATGTAACCGTTCCATTTCCAAATAACCAAATTTTACCTGTGGATGATATTAGCAAAATTCAACCCAGCTTGGTGCAATAAGCTTTATATTCAATGTATTGTGCCTACACCCAACTTAGTGGGAGTTGTCACAGACCTAAAAAAGTTTTTAATAGTTAACGCAATTAAAGCCAGTAGATAAGTTGCTAAGAAAAATTTAATTTAAGCAAATAAGTATAAAAACAGCGTAGGGTGCGTTAGCTGTAAGCGTAACGCACCTTAGATTGTCAATGATGCGTTACTATAATTTGATTTTTTTAGCATGATTTAAAATATTCTTGGATTTTTAAGTTTTCAAGCAAATTCAGGTTTCCCCCTTTTAAAATAAGAAAAGTAACCTTGATACAATTAAGGGCGAATCGATTCGTGAACTTCCTCACATATATCATGCACTTAGCGGGTTCTGGTGCAGTTGCGTACTACTCTGCAGCCCAAATCCGCGACATTAAAACCCGTCCGAACGTCCTTGCAGGGTTTCAAATGGCTGAATCTGGTTCTGTACCATTTTTGACCAAACTCGGCGATCGCGCAGCTTCAGAGGGTGACACCTGGTTAGCCGAAAAGCTTGCCAAACATGCGGCTGACGAAACTCGACACGGGCAAATTTTTGCTCATGCACTCAAACAACTTAACAAAGAAGTTATTGATTTTAGAAATCAACCTAAAAATACCAAAGAAAACAAGCAGCAAGAACGCAGCCCGTTTTTTGGGGCATATTTTGCCGATTATACCCAAGAACAACTCAAGCCAGAAAATATTCCTTGGGATGTATTTATGGGTAGCACTTATATTCTCGAACTCGATGCGAGTAGAGATTTTGCGCGAATGGCGAATGTTTTGCCTGAAGATGATGCTACACGCAATTTGAAAATTGGGATGTTAAGCATTGCCAAGGATGAAACCGGACATGCAGCGTATCTTTACGAAGCAATGATGCGGAGAATGCCAGAAATGCAGGTTATTAAGCTTGTCGATGAATGGCGCGATCGCAAGACAAATGCGATGCTAGCATTTGCAGGAAACCTCTTGCAGCGCAAAAACCAACCGCAATCGCTCGTTCAAGATGGTGTACCAGTCGAATCGGAACCTGAATTAGCAGCAGCCTAATTTTTTGCATGAAGGATTGGGGATGATTCTTTTTATCCTTCATCTTTCATGCAATGTTATCAATTAAAGCGATGAGTTAGAAAAG
>JANNFJ010000575.1:0-10143 GCA_031379725.1 Calothrix sp. OTE_75_metabat_31 | reverse complement strand
TTGTTCGGTAAACCTTGACTTGAGTTATCCGCATTTTCAACTAATTCCTGCCCCAATCCACATTCAAGAAAGTAGCTGGATTGCGGCTAAATCTGTAGTTGGTCCGGGTGTTGTTGTTGGCCGGGGTGCAGTGCTAACTTTGGGAGGGGTCGCGGCAAAATCTTTAGAATCGATGACAATTTATGCAGGCAATCCAGCTCAAGCAATTAAACGACGGCATCTTTAGCAATTTTCAAACTCATTCAAACTTATCAAGTTATATAATATAGTAGAGTAAATACCTATAACAAGAAATTTGCGGAGGTTCTGCTTGAAAATCTTATTATCAAAAGCTTAATTTTTAAAAAATTTATAATTAGTTCGTTAAAAATACCCGAAAAAGTGATAAAGATACTAAAGCGCTTGCATCTACGCCTGAGTGATGTACCTTTCTTTCCCCTAGCTGGTTGTGCAGTATTTTTGAGCGCAATTAGCCTTAAAAGTCTGGTACTACTATTTTGCTTGTTTGTTGGCAGTTTTGTGACAATAGTTATACAGCAAATAGGTCAACAGGAGAATTTGTCTCGGCGATCGCGCATCTTATTACAGATATTAGCAGCAGCGACTATTTTCTTTTGTTTATGGTTAGATTACTTCATTATGCCTGCCAATGCTCAGTTTTTTAAGCGGGCAGAAGAATTTTTTAAAAATACATTAACCCAAGGTTCGACTACTAATAATTCAAATAATGTCATTGCTTTAATCTTCAATGTGTTACGAGCAATTTATTTACTCTATATTGCCGTCGCGCTAGTTGGTGTAATTAATGCACTTCGGAAAGATGAAGATTGGCAAAGCGTAGCGAGAATCCCTTTATTAGTTATTGTTGCTGTGACTATTGCTGATGTTCTCACCGGGTTTGTGATTGGTGATAGTAAATAAGATGCACCTGCCATGACTCCAGATAAAGATAAAGACTTTCGTCCAGTCAATCAAATTTTGGGGAGTCAACCTTCATTAGGTCCAATTCCTGCCGACCAAATTCTCCCTTGGACAGTCATTGCTTTGGCTGCCTACTTTATTATTAATGGAATTTTTGGGGGAATTTTCACCGATGATTGGCAAAAATGGTTATGGACAATCTTAATTACGATTTGGGGGATGGCAACTTGGTGGATATTAACAGGTGGTAGGAGTTGGCGTTTTTTAAGTAAATTTATTGGTGTTCCCACTTGGACAAGGGGTTTTGCTCGTTATCGAAGCATTTTAGATAGTAACGAATTTGAGCATGAAGCAAAAAATCGGAAAACAAAGCGTCGGTATCGCAGGTAGCAACAGTAGATTAACACCCTTTGAAGATGCTTTACATCTAGCGACGATGTTACGTATTGCCTTGAATGGTCGTGACATTGGTGGTTACTTGTTGACTAAGGGAACTCAAAAAGATAGATTTTGCTTTGTTTTTGGTTTTGAATGCCGAGGAATTCATACAACTTTAAGGACTGAACAAATTGACCAAATTCTGAGTAATATTGAAGCCGGGTTGAAAGACATTCCCAGCGATGAAAAAATTACTTTTCACCTGGGTTCTTTTAGTTCTGACACGGTGCGACAGCACGAACTAAAATCTTTAATCAAAACTGCACCATCCAAAGATATTAAATATTTATTGATGGCGGAAAGGGCAAGAACCAAAGAACTCACTGATTTGGGGTTGCGGAAGCCGAAATTTTTGAGAATTTATGTTACTTATACGATTGAAACTAACTCTAAAAATAATAATGATTGGATAGAAAAAACATTAGCTAAAGCTGAATTGTGGTGGTTAAGATTCAAAGGTGAAAAAGCAGAAGTTGAAAACCAGCGCATCGAAGCAATGATTGATAATGCTTACAAGCAAGGCTTTTGTCGTTGGGAACAAATTCTGTCTAATCAAATGGCTTTGGATGTAAAACCTCTAACTTCTCATGAACTTTGGCGAGAAATTTGGGGCAGATTCAACGAGTCACCACCAATCGATATTCCCCAATTAATGACTTTAGATGAAGATGGATTGCACGAAGAAGTTACTTCCGATTTAGCAAGTACTAAATTACTTATTGATAATATTCATAGTGCCACTTTGCTGATGGGGTCTGATATTCCTTGTGCCGACCGTCGTTGGGTTCATGTGAATAATAATTATATTGGTGCAATTACTTTTTTAGAAAAGCCTGGAGGATGGCAAAATAAATCTGCTCAATTGCGGTATTTATGGGAACTAATGGCACGGGAAACGGTGGTCGATACGGAGATTTTTTGTCAACTAACTGCTGCAAATCCCGCATTCGTGAAAACTACCTTACAACGAGTGTTGAAACAGTCCAGTATGACTGCAATTATGGCTCAAGAAAAAAGCCGAACTATCGATGTAAATGCTCAATTAAAATTAAGAAAATCGGTGGCAGCACAGGAACAATTGTATGAGGGGGCAGTACCAATTTATGCGGGCATTGCCATTTTTGTCCATCGTCCGAATTTAGAAAAATTAGACGAAGCAACAAGATATATTGAAAATTGTTTCCAGCGTCCTGCACAAGTAATTCGAGAAACCGAATATGCTTGGAAAATTTGGCTGCAATCTTTACCAATAGTTTGGGAAGGATTGTTAGCAACTCCTTTCAACCGTCGGCAACTATATTTAACGAATGAAGTTCCCGGATTGATGCCTTTAATTTTAACAAAAGGAGGAGATAAGCACGGGTTTGAATTGATTGCTGAGGAGGGAGGAACACCCATACATTTGGATTTATTTAACGAACACAAAAATCTCGCGTTATTTGCCACAACTCGTGCAGGTAAATCGGTATTGGTAGCGGGAATTTTGACTCAGGCTTTGGCATATGGTATTCCTGTTGTGGCGCTGGATTTTCCTAAACCTGATGGAACGTCTACATTTACCGACTATACCAATTTTATGGAAGGGAATGGGGCGTATTTTGATATTTCCAAACAATCGAATAATTTGTTTGAACAGCCTGATTTACGTACATTAGACCCTGAACAACAACGCGATCGCACTCTCGATTATACAGCTTTTCTAGAGTCAGCCCTAATTACGATGGTTTTAGGCTCATCGAGTGAAAGTCAGCTACTTTCACAAACAGTGCGATCGCTGATAAACTTAGCTTTAACTGCTTTTTTTGCTGACGCAGGAATTCAGGAACGATACCGCATTGCGATCGCCGGGGGATTTGGCAGCCCTGATTGGCAAAAAAGCCCCACTTTAAAAGATTTCCTCGCTTTCTGTTCCAAAGAACATTTACAAATCGAATCAATCGGTGGCAGGGTTGAAGACGCTTTGAGTCAGATTCAATTGCGCTTAAGGTTTTGGCTTTCGAGTCGGGTCGGTCAAGCTATCTCCGCACCATCCAGCTTTAGAACCGATGCCCAACTTTTGGTTTTTGCCTTGAGAAATTTATCAGATAATGAGGATGCAGCAGTGTTGTCCTTGAGTGCCTACTCAGCGGCATTACGACGGGCCCTTAGCAGTCCAGCTTCGATATTTTTTATCGATGAAGCACCAATTCTGTTTGAATTTGACCAAATTGCCGATTTAGTAGGCCGAGTCTGTGCTAATGGTGCGAAAGCTGGGATTCGAGTTATTTTATCAGCACAAGACCCCGATACTATTGCTAAGTCGAAGGCAGCATCGAAGATTTTACAAAATTTAACAACGCGGTTAGTTGGTCGGATTCAACCAGTGGCAATTGATAGCTTTATTGATATTTTGAAGTATCCCCGTGAAATTATCTCTCGCAATGCTTCGGAAAACTTTTTTCCCCGCAAGGAAGGTGTTTATAGTCAATGGTTGTTGGATAATAATGGTATTTATACTTTTTGTCGCTATTATCCAGGTTACGAGCAATTGGCTGTTGTGGCAAATAATCCGAATGAACAAGCTGCTCGCAGTCAATTTATGCGCGATTATAGTAATAAGTATGAGGCTGTTTCTGCTTTTGCACGTCAGCTGATTGCTTCACTACGGGGAAGTTAAGCTGATGAGAATTTTTGTAACTCCCCTTGACAATAAATATTATTTTTTGTGCCCTTTGTGCCCTTTGTGGTTCAAAAAAAGAATTTGATAAACCACAAAGGACACAAAGGACACAAAGGAAGAAGAGAATAGCTACTAATTATGCAGAAAACTACGATTTTAACTGTCGCCTTATCCTTATTAGTCATTTTACCTGTCACCGCACAACTGGGTAGAGTCTGGACTGATTTTCAATCCTATTCTGTAGACTTACAAAACTATCTGCGGAATAACATTAGTAATGTCAAACCGCTGGAAATTCAAGCCCAAGGTGCAGTCACTGAAGCAACAGGTGATTTAAATATCCCCAATCCGGTTACAGCTAGCGAAAGAATTGGTAATGATATATTTTTAAATTCCATATCCAGTAACTTTGAAAATAATCCTTTAATTAATGCCAATTTAGTTAGTAATGAAATCAATCGCCTGATTATTCGTAGTTCAGTTATGGGCTTATTGGGAACAAACGGACAAATTAGGACGAAAGTAAAATTGCAAAATACTCAAAATGGTTTGAGAAATATTGATGCTTTTACCGATAAAGCTGACGAAATTAATCAGGATTTTCTTAGTGATATCCAAAACCGAATCGGTCAACTTAGTGGTGCTGCTAATGTTCCTGGTGTAGCAGCTTTACTCAATGCAGCTAATCAATCAAGTTTGCAGCTACAGCAAATCAAAATTCAACGCGACCAATCAAAAATTATGGGTGAAAATCTTGCCCAAACCATCCAAGGTAATCAGTTTCTCCAATACTCCAACTTGAATCTGGTAAATTTGTCTCAACAAATGGAAGAGACAAACCGTGCCCGTAGAGTCGATACATCTACAGAAGCTGCGAGGCTTTTACGGACTACTTCTCAAACAGACTTGTTTGGTAGAAAAGCTGAAAAATGAACAATATGTACCCATTTTTTGCTGAAGTTGGAATTAATGATGTTCTCGGTAACGGGGTAACAACTGCCAGCAGTATTAATGCTGGTTGGGATAAGCAATGGTTAGATTTATTACAAAGCGACATTAATAATAATTTATACGGTGCATTAACAAAACTTGGTATCTTTTTTGCCGTTGGCACTCTTCTGGTTTTTATGTTGCAGTGGCTTAAAGATGTTCTCAATAGCGAATATTCCCGTCCCATTTCCTCTTTAATCTGGCCCCTAATTGTTGTCATATTATTAGGGAATTCAGGTAATGGTAGTATGTTATCGAGTCTGACTCTAGGGATGCGAAATTTTCTGAATACGGTAAATCAACAAGTATTAATTACGGGTGATGCCGATAAAATCTACCAACAAGCATTGAATATGAGTATTGCCGAGGATGTTGCAGGTTCTTTATTGCGTCCTTGCCAGTCGCTAACTGGGGAACAGCAAAATCAATGCTTTGTCAAAGCTAGCGAGAAAATCAATGGTCTTTGGCAGGAATATCGAAATTTATATGGCAATCGCACTTGGATTGACCGTTTAGAAACTAAAGTTAATCAGGTTGCTTATAATACAGGTAATATTTCGGAAAATACCTTTAATTCTTTATTAGGTTCAACAGTTCAAACTATTATTAAAAGCTTTTTAGTCTCCCTGCAATATGCTTTTCAAAACCTGATTGAAGTCACCATGCTGTTGATAGCAGCTTTAGGACCCCTCGCTGTGGGTGGTTCGTTGTTACCTGTAGCTGGCAAGCCAATTTTTGCATGGTTAACCGGGTTTCTCGCTGCGGGAATTTCTAAAATTTCCTTTAATCTTGTGGCAATTTTAACAGCGGCAGTCATTGTTAATGGGCCGGGACAGGATGCCAATGCCGACCCAGATTTAATGTGGTTTATGATATTTTTGGGTGTTTTAGCACCAACCATATCATTACTCGTAGCTGGTTTAGGGGGTTTTGCTGTTTTTAGTGCCATTAGTAATACTGCTTCATGGGTAAGAGATAGAGTCTAAATTTGAATCAGGGGAGTGGAATATGGTCAGACTTCTGGAGAAAAAACAACGAACAATTAGCCTCTTGACAGTTTTTGCGATCGCAACTTTTGGTTTGCACCTACTAACTCTAATATTACTCATATACCAAGGTATCAATATCCGGCAGCTAAGTATCCAAAAACCTCCTAGTTTTGTCCAACTCGTAGATGGTAAGAATGTAGATATTACTGATAATTTATCGAGGGAACCAGAAGTAATCCGGCAATTTGTCAGCAAAGCAATGACATCAATGTTTAACTGGTCGGGAAAGCTGCCACCCCAATCGATTGAGGATATCTCTCAACCTAAACCCGACCCTGGAATTCTCATTCAAACCTCCCTTGGTAGCAGCCAAAGAATTAGTACCACAAGCTGGATTGCTAGTTTTGCTTTATCAGAAGATTTTCGTAAAGGTTTTTTAAGTAAAATTGCTGAAATTACACCACCAGATGTCTTTTATAATAATCCGAAGCAAGTAATTACCGGACAGTTGGTCATCAAGCGAATTTACCCTCCCCAAAAAACTGCCCCTGGTGAATGGAGAGTCGGGATGGTAGCTGATTTAGTCCAAAAAAAACAAGCAGATAATCGCACCATTGTCACTGCTTTTAATAAAGATTTACTTGTTCGTTCTGTAGATTATTTTCCATATCCCCAAGCTAATATTAGTACTGATATTCAAAAAGCTATTTATAGTACCCGTGCTGACAAACTAGAAATTTATGAAATTCGGAATTTATGCTTGATTGATGAGTATAATAATCTCAATCAAGATAAATTTACAGTCTGCGGCAGTAAAAAATCGAATAGTTTCGTGAAATAATTCTAATATCTAATATATATGTTGGGTTACTACGACTAATAAACTAAAAATTGGACTTTTGTAGGTTGGGTGGAGCGTAAGCGTAACCCAACGTTTCTAAAACTTCGATTTTACAAAATTTCAAATGTAACAAAATGTTTTATCCACAACACCCGCAGTGTAACCGAATAATTCTAATATACATGTTGGGTTACGCTGTCGCACCACCCAACCTACGGCTACGACTGATAGTTTGGTTAAATAATGTAACTAAGTAAGCAGGTATTGATTGATGCAAATACTTAAGTCGGAAAATAAGAAAAGCAGCATCTTACCACTGTTTGCCGTAGCAACATTTGGATTACATCTATTTGCCTTATTGGTGTTGATGTTTCACAAGTCAATGTTGCAACAACTCCAGCAGCGACTAACACCCCAAAGCCTAGTTCAATTAATTGATGGAAGTGCCATTACAGTAGACCCAAAAGCTGATATAGACAGATATCCAGAAACAATTAGACGTTTCGTGGGAGAAACTATGACTCTAATGTTGAATTGGTCTATGCAACAGCAGCCAAAAACAGTCTGGCAAATTACCTCTGGTTTAGTAGCTAGTGAATTGCAGCCAAAATTAGAATCAGAAATTAACCCAACGGAGACTTTGAGTAAAGGCACCGAAAATGTATTGGTCATTCAACGAATTTCTCAACCGAAGAAAATCGCAGATGGAAAATGGAAAGTAGAGATGACTGCGAATCAAATAATATTTAGCAATTCAGACCGATTAGGAAAATCAACTCCCTTTAATAAACAAATTATAGTTACAGCAATTGACCAACCAGCAACTTTGCTACCAAATCTACCGATTCCATTGCATTTAGCAGCTTACCGTCTTGGTGAAGCAAGACTCAAAATTTCTAATATCTGTGAAATTCAAGATAAAAAATGCTCGGAGTGATTTAAATATATGTATGAATCTTCAATTTCTTCTCAAAATCCCTTAAATCTAGTTAATTCCAGCGAGGAATCATCAGATTGGGAATTGCAGATGGCAAAATTGGTTGGTTTAGAAGAACACCCACCGACCAAGGTTGAAAAATTGCCAGCAGTTGATGTCGAAGAGGACGAAAAATCAATCCTAGCAGCATCCTCACAACCACGAGAACAGCAAACTCCACAATCTTTATCATCTAATCCTTTTGCCAAATTAGGCTTGGTAAGTGCTGCGACTTTAGGCATAGTTTTAGTCGCTGGAGTCTTTTTGTCGCAGTTAATGAACGTCGGCAATCAAAAGACTAACAATACTGCTTCTTTACCAGTACAACCTCAACCAACAAATCAAGCCCGTCCGCAGCTAGAATCAGAAATTGAGACTTTAAAAACTAAATTAGCCTTAACTGAACAAGCCGAAGTACTCAAAACAGCACAACAAAAGCTACGTTCTCAAGTAATTGCATCTCAACCATCACCAGCAATAACTCAACCATCGACCTCTAACAATGTTACCGCAAGGAGGGACTATAGCGAGCGCGTGCGAGTCCCACTACCAAGAGTAACAGCCCCAGCCCTCGTATCATACATCCCGCGTCCTGTCAAAGTAATCCCCAATATTCCCCTAAAAACCACATTAGTACCCAGCACCAGAATACTGCAACCTCTAAAACCAGCAGTCATACCTACCCCATCCCCATTGCCAGTAATAGTTAGACCAACTACTCAACCAGTAGTGCAAGTCACTACCCAACCAACCCCAGACCCACTTCAGGAATGGACAAAATTAGCAAAACTCGGCAGTTATGGTCTAGTTACAGTAGCCAGTAACCAAGGTGTCAATTCCAATAATTCCACATCCGCAAGCAACCGTCAGATAGCACCACAAGCAAGTAATCCTCAACCAAGTCAAACACCACCTCCACAGCCGCAAGCCCCTGTAGTCAGTCCAGCACAACCGCAAAGTCAAAAATCTGTTGCAGTCGGAACTAGCATTAAAGCGGTACTAGCAACCGCAGTATTTGGGGAAACTAGCCGGTCAACCAATAACGATAAAAACGAAGATAACAAAACCGTATTCGTAGTGCGCTTGAAGCAACCGCTAAAATCTGTAGATAATGCGATCGCGCTACCCGCAAAAACCGAGTTACTAGCAGAAATTCGTTCTATATCCGAACAAGGTTTACTCCAGCTAAATGTGGTGAAAGTAATCTTGTCGAATAATAATAACCCCATCGAAAAAACTCTACCACAAAATGCAATGATTATCCGCGCTCCCCAAGGTAGACCCCTAATTGCCAACCAATTCCCCAATCGGGGGGGGTCAATTGCTTGGATGGATGCAGGATTATTCGTTTTGGGAGGTCTGGGAAAAGCCGCAGAGTTGTCAAATCGAACTGAATCGCAAGTTGTCACCACAAACGCAGGGGGTACTATTATTAGTAACTCTAACCCCAGACGTAACGTCCTCGCCGGAGTTTTGGAAGGTGGTATGAGTACTGTAGTTCCTCAAATTGCCCAGCGCAATCAACAAGCTATTTCTCAACTATCACAGCGAACGAATATTTGGTTTCTACCAGCAGGGAAAGAAATTGAAGTATATGTAAATCAATCCATGCAGTTTTAATTATTTACCATTGGCAGTTATGAAAATAAAGCATACCTCAAAAAAATATTATTTTTTGCAACTGGTTTGCTTAATACTCCCATCTACAATTTTACTATTAGTAGGTCGTGCGATAGCTAATAATGCCGTCCTCCGCTCAATGTTTTCCTGTCAAGCACAGGGTTTGGGAGGATTAACACCGACAATCGATATTTCCTACCAACAAGGAACCAACTTAAGCTTCATTCAAACTGGAGAAACAATTAAAAAAGTCTGGTTAAATGACCCTTCACAGGTAACCATCGATTTCGATGGCCCAATGTGTATGCAATTTGGTCAAGACCGAAATGTGAATCAAGGAGATTGTCAAAACTCAGCTGCCCATGTAATTCAACTTCGACGCATTGCCAAATTAAAAATACCAGGATTACCAAACGTCAATAATACGCTTTTAACGGTGGTAACTGAAGGACAAGGAAAAACTAAGTTATATGCTTTTCGTGTCATCTATAAAGAAGGTAATCCCGAATATAGCACTTTGGCAATCTTTGCCGACCCTCCTTCTGACAAAGAAGCACCTTGCGTGAGAATTTCTAAGTAACCTCTAAATCCTTAATACATACACGAATAGAGATGCAAAATTATCCTACGGAAACCCCTTACGGAGAACGCTTCTCTACATCTTTTTGACTAGTGGTTCGTGTCATTAATTCTGATGGGTTCAAAAATA
>JANNFJ010000571.1:0-4500 GCA_031379725.1 Calothrix sp. OTE_75_metabat_31 | reverse complement strand
AGCGGTAGACCAAGATTCAAAGCAGAAGGGCAATACAAAACTTTCACTTATCCACAAGTTAAGGATGATTGCTTGCAAGGCAATCAAATAACCTTGCCTAAACTTGGTAAATTTAAAGTTGTTGTACACCGGCCAATCCCCAACGGATTCAAGATTAAAACCGCTTCTGTAACTAAAAAAGCAGATGGGTTTTATATCACTTTGAGTCTTGAAGACCAAACAGTTCCAACAATTAAGCCTGATTTTGATGTAAATAAAATTATTGGGATTGACTTAGGACTTAAAAGCTTTTTTACAGATTCTGATGGTGTAGAAGTCCCCATACCTCAGCACTACCGTAAATCTCAAAAACGATTAAAACGTCTTCAAAAACGTGTTTCTCGTCGGTTTAAAGGTAGTAACGGACGTAGAAAAGCAGTAAATCAAGTAGCAAGACTTCATAAAAAAGTCGCTGATAAACGACGCGATTTTCATTTTAAAACTGCAAATCATCTGTTAAAAAATAACGACATTATTGCAGTCGAAGACTTGAACGTAAAAGGGCTGGCAAAAACACATCTCGCAAAATCTATTTATGATGCTGGATGGTCAAGTTTTATATCAATACTTTCAAACAAAGCCGAGAATGCTGGTTTGCTGGTGATTGCTATAAATCCATCTGGTACTAGTCAAGATTGTTCGAGTTGCGGTGTCAAAGTACTTAAAAAACTACACGAGCGTTGGCATTCCTGTAAATGTGGATGCGAGTTAGACCGCGACCATAACGCGGCAATAAACATAAGAAAAAGGGCGGAGGGTCATCCCGTCCTCGCAAAGCTCAACGCCTCCTAAGCGATAGCCGGATTGGTTGAGAAGCCTACAACATAACGGTACTCCGTTTGGTGTAGGAAATGTCACTGAAGTTTTCCATAGTAGATTCCCCTACCGTTAGTGCCAATGAAAACTAATCCGAATTGTTGAGTACTAGCTTCCATTACATTTGGTTCATCGCCGATAGGCTTATATGGATCGCCTATGCTTGTCCAAGTTTTTCCATTATCCAAAGAACAAAAAATTCCTGATGTACCAACTTCCATGCCTGCTATTTGACCATACAGATATAGTGCCGGAATTGTAGTTCCCGCTTGCGGCTTGCCAATGGCAAATAAATGAGCTTTCTCGACTTTAGGAATCAAAGCAAAATTAATGCCAGCATCTGTCGAGTGATAAAGCCCGTAACCGTTGAGACTAAGCCAAACTTCGCTACTTTCGGGAACTGTTTTGAGCATTGACCAATTTTCACTCGGCAACGATGAGTTAACAATGTTGAAGGATTCGCCCCCGTTGTCACTGCGGTATACTTTACCGCCACTGTAGTAGTAAAACCTATTACTGTTAACTTTGTCTGCTGCTAGGGGTTGACCCCAGTACCACGGTCCCTTTGGTCCGTTGGGTAATCCTGATACTTTACTCCAGGAAGATCCGCCATCGGTTGTGCGAATGGCTTCTCCCTCGCTTGCGATCGCCACAAACAAATTTGGGTTGGTTGCTGACATAGCTACCCGTAAGGGTATTGTATTCTGGGGAAATGAGGAAAACTCCTTCCATGTCTGTCCGCCGTCAGTTGAAGTTGCTCCCGTATAAGTCTTGTTCCAACGGTTGCCGCCAACGCGCACCATATGCATAGAATTTTTTTGGCTGTAGGCAATGCTGTAGGTATCTTGAAATCTAGGACTACTGCCACCTAATTGTGTAGAAGGGTAAGTATCTAATCCCCCGCTGTGGTTAAACCCATCGACATCCGCCACCCCGCTCAATAATACAGACCCGCTTGGAGGTGAGGCTAGTGTGAAGGTGACCACCTGCTCGTGTCCTTTTTGATCGTTATGCCAGACAGACTGCTGTGCGTTAATGTTATTTGTCTGCCATATGCCAAACCAGTCGGTTAACCAGACTTTATTTTTAACGTTTGGGTCGAATTCAATTGCTGAGGTTGCGGAACCAAAATACCAATCAGGCCACCAAGGGACTTGAGGTTTTAAAGTATGCTGTTTGTCTTGCCATGTAGCTCCACCATTAGTAGATTGAAATACTCGACAATAATCTTCTGTTCTATTGTATTGGCTATAAGCGATTAAAAGATGGTCGGGGTTATTTGGGTCTACAGAAATCGCATCGAATCCAGTTTTCGCGTTATCGGGTGTGATATTGCTCCAAACACCATTGGCATATTTGCTTGCACCTGATGCGTGGGTCACGTATAAAGCTTTGGCATCGGCGATCGCTATTCGTCTAACTTGGGATGGACTTCCGGCTATTTTACTCCATGTCACACCTGTATCGCTAGACTTGTATATCCCATCTCCGTAAGTATTAGCGTAAACTATACCAGAGACATACTTGTTAAATAAAACACTAACAATCCCAATATCTGCTTTCGGTTTACCGGGGAAAGAGGCAACTTCCTCCCATGTTGCACCAGCATCCAACGACTTCCAGAGATTATGCAAGCGGGAACCAAAGAAGATAACATTAGAATTGAATGGATTAACGGCAAGTCTCGATCCGCTCCACCGGTGGTTTTCGTTACCACCCATTGGCAAGTCTATGTTCAACTTAGTCCAAGTTTGACCGCGATCGCTCGACTTAAAAATTGTCCCCAAGCCGACGTTTGGAGTAGTATATTTACCAACTGCAATGTAGACAATATCTGGGTTATTCGGGTCGAGTGCTAGCGCTTCTCCCCCATAGTAATTGCTCTGTTTCAGGCTAAAATGGTCAGTTAGAGGAATCCATGTTTTATCTGTAGCATTCCAATGATAAAAGCCACCGATATCAGTTCTGATGTAGACTAGATCCTGCTGTAGTGGATGTATGTAAACGCCTGTAACGTAACCACCACCACCGATTGATACATTCTGCCATTGATACCCCGATGTAGTGCTAAAACTAGGCTTAACGGGTGAAAGCGCTATGGTGGTAAACATCGTAATTGTAACAATACAGGTTATTTTCCTCAACAAAGTCCAGAGGCGATCGCTCATCTCACTCAATAAACCTCTACACTTAATTTAAGGCAATTCAAAAAGGGGTTTGCTCCTGAGAAATAGGTAAAGTGAACCAAAAAGTGCTACCGTTACCGATTGTACTTTCGACACCAATGATGCCTCTGTGAGCTTCTATAATTTGGCGGCATAAGTAAAGGTCTAATCCTGATTTACTACGTCTACCTCTAGCTTGAACAAAGCTATGAAAAAGCTTCTCTTTCTCTTGAGGAGCAATCCCCGTCCCATTATCTTGCACTGAAACTTTCACTCGGTCAACTCCTTGCGATGCCACCTCAAGGGAAACTTGCACCTGCATATCACTCATTCGTACAGCATTATCGAGCAGTTTCTGCACAACTTGTTGAATCTCAAGTTCATCACCATAAACAGTCGGCAGCGAACAAGGAATTTTATAACTAATTGCTGACTTTTGCGAATTACTCGCACTACTACGCATAATAGCTTCGACAAAAATATTTTTCCAGTTAAGGATTTCGCCGTTCAGAGTTTTACCAACTTCGGTTTGATAACGCGAGACATCCAAAAGAGTTTCCACAAGCTTGAGAAGGTCTTTGTTAACTTGAGTGCAATCTTCAAGCACTTCTCTCAAGGTGTCGCTTACGGAACCAAAAGCCCCACCGACCATAGCACGCAGAGTGGCGCGAGTGGCTAACAAAGGTGTACGCAGGTCATGGGAAACAGCACAGATAAAATCTTCAATATGTTCGCGTTCATCATTCTTTATACATTTAAGTTTGTGTAAATTGTGTCTTAACTCGATTTGGGCAATGACTTGACGACTTAAAGCACGCAATGCTTCCACTTGTTCTGGAGTCAGTTCTCGTGGAACGCGGTCAATTACACACAATGTTCCCAGCGCATATTTCTGTGGTGTAATTAATGGAACACCAGCATAAAACCGAATATGAGGTTCGGAAGTTACCAGTGGGTTGTTGGCGAACCGAGTATCGAGTAATGTATCCGGAACAATCAAAACGTCATTGGGTTGCAAAATAGCGTGGGCACAAAACCCCAAATCCCGTGATGTTGACTCGGCATTTAATCCGAATTTCGATTTGAACCACTGACGGCTATCATCAATCAAGCTAATTAAAGCTATGGGAGTGCCACAAACTTGTGTTGCTAAACGGGTAAGGTCATCGAAAGCAGTTTCACTGATAGTGTCTAGAATCTCATATTGGTGAAGGGCTTCCAGCCTTGCTATTTCATTTTCAGGCAGTATGGCTTTCATTCTTGAAATGGTGAAAAATTTAGAGACAGCGTGTCCTTCTATTTAGGAATGTGGATTAAATAAAGTGCGAAAGTAGGGTGTGTTAGCGTAGCGTAACCCACCGTTCTAAGTTTAGTCATAATTACAAGTTATTAAATTTATGTTCCTGATACCAATTACTTATGAAGATGCATAGAAAGAACCCCTCCCCAACCCTCCCCGCTAGCGGGGAGGGTGCGCGCA
>JANNFJ010000568.1:0-1721 GCA_031379725.1 Calothrix sp. OTE_75_metabat_31 | reverse complement strand
GATTTTGGTCAATTATCCGGTTCGTGGGCATGTTCTGTTGAGGCTATATGAGGCTATATAGTTATTAATGTCCTTGAGACTATGAGTATAGCTTACCCACGTTGTTCAAGTGCATCTCGCATTTATTTTAATTACCGTAATTTGCTTAGTCTCTTAAACCCTGCTGTTCTAATAGCTGATTCATCCACGCTTTATCACTTTCCAATAAACCTAGAATTGGTTCGCTACTATTATAATTAATCGCTAAATCTAATCCCGCACGTTCGTAGATTTCATTTATCAAAATTTGCAAATCTAGCAATGGTTCCGTATCTCCCTGACCCAAAGGTAAAGGAAAAGAAGGAATCGGTTCTTGTAAATTAAATGGATATAACTCCGCTTTGGGACGAGTGCCACTACGACTAACTAAAATGCGATAATCTGCTGGAATTTCATCACCTAAAATTGGCATTGATTTACCCCCTGGCAACAAATCGATTTCCACCAGGTGGGTTGAACTACCTAATATTTGCTGACGTTTACTAAGGTAAGCTTTACGCCCTTCCCCTGCACGTTTATTCTTAGGTGAAAGTACCTCAATTACCGTCACCACTTCCCCCGTCCCTACTTCCCGTACTTCCAGATATCCTTCCCGTACTTCTTCTGGCATGGGAAGATTAACGTTGATTGGTTTAATCGGTGGTGATGCCACAGCGACAGTTGATATTTCCCTATCTATAGGTGTTGATGTCGAACGTCCAACTGTGACATCTGGAATTCCGACTAATACACATTTATCGTCGATGGTTTGATATACCCGTTTCTCAATGGCAACCCGATATTTAGGACGAATGTGAGGTGCTAGAGCGTCTGCTATTGCTACAATTAATCGACTGTGGACTTCTGCCCATAGTTCTGGATTTTCGAGATAGGGGTTCATCCCAGGAAAAGGAGAATGCATAAGCACAGAATGCTAAATTAATAATAATTTTACCAATTATTTCTCTCTTCTCTCTTTTCTCTCTCTTCCTTCCATTCTCTGCGAACTCTGTGTCTGGAGTGGTCATTTTTTTTAAATCTTTTGTATAATGATTAATGTCATTAATGCGACATGTCGTGAGGGTCAGAATCCGGGTTTCTTTGAACCCAGTATACAAAAATCTTGGGTAGGCATCCTGCCTACCCTACGTGACTTACAATCCTCTAAGCACCTTCACGTAATTTATCTAAGACACTTCTATCCTCCAAAGTCGAAGTATCACCCGATATTTCTTGCCCTGCAGCCAAATTCCTTAACAACCGACGCATAATCTTACCCGACCGAGTTTTCGGCAAAGAATCCGTAAACCTAATTTCACCCGGACGTGCGATCGCACCAATTTCCTTCACCACATGCAGCTTCAATTCCTTGATCAGTTCCTCACTACCAGTAAAAGTCCCCTCCAAAGTCACAAAAGCAACAACCTCCTCACCCTTCAACTCATCCGGCTTACCCACCACAGCAGCCTCAGCCACCGCAGGATGCGAAACTAACGCCGATTCAACCTCCATTGTCCCCAACCGATGCCCGGATACATTTAACACATCATCAACGCGACCCATGACCCAGAAATACCCATCTTCATCGCGTCTAGCACCATCCCCAGCAAAGTACAAATATTTACCATTAACTGGGGGAATATGTTCCCAATAGGTTTTACGGAAGCGCTCATCATCACCATATACAGTCCGCATCATCCCAG
>JANNFJ010000528.1:0-4089 GCA_031379725.1 Calothrix sp. OTE_75_metabat_31 | reverse complement strand
TTTTTGTGGCCATATTGGTGGTTTTACCTTTTTTTATATTAAATTATTTAAACCACAAAATTTTATGTGGGGGGGGTGGGGGGTCGGGGCGGGTTCACGAATGATATTATTTACTCACCCTAAATATATATAAAGCCGCCCCGGTCTATCGGGTAACCCAAATATTACCCCGGTTTACGCGGTTAACCAAATATACACAAACCCGCCTGGGTCTGATGTTGGTTAATCATGTCGATGGGGTCGGGGCAGGTTTATTAAGATTTTTTGTTTTCGGTAAGGATGGTTGGTGAACCTGCCCCTACATGACTTTTTCGGGATGCCACTTATATTTTGCCAGGTTGATTTTACCTTGGGGGTTGAATTCTATTCCTTCTTGTTCTAATAATGCTTTCTGTGTATGGTCACCACCTTGACGCAATGGGGAATATGATATTTCTCCTTTGTAGTTGACGACGCGATGCCAGGGTATGTCTGATGATATGTCAATGCGATAAAGCGCGTATCCCACTAAACGTGGTTTGCCGCAAAGATTTGCTAGTTCTGCTATTTGACCGTAGGTTGCTACATAACCGGGAGGTATTTGACGGACAATTGTGTAGATGCTTTCGTAAGTAGACATGCACAGATTTTAGTCATTGGCTATTAGTATTAAACTAACAACCAATTACTAACGCTTTCAATATCAACTAATTTAAGGTTTCCATCCTGCGAGTAAGTTGGGGTATTTTGTTGGTGTTGGGAAGATATTTTGTAAGCGAGTTTGACGTTGTTGGAGTGGTTCCTTCGACATGTTCCACAAGGTTTCATAGAAGAAAAAGGATACACCCGCTAATTTGCGATCGCGTACATTCTTCACCTGTGTCTCAATTTGCTGCATCGGTATAAATTTTCCTTTCAACCCGCTGATAATTCCTACACTTACAGGAATATGACGGCTTGCAGCTTTGACTTCAGGACGGTCTAGTTCACTATTAAATACTTTCAAATCGTCGCGGTATACCTGTAAAACCAAGTCTTCAATTAATCCCATTCTCTCCCATCGTGCCCAATCGGCTAAAAAGAAGTCGTAGGAAAACCGCTGCGGATTGGGTGCGACCGAAACTATACAATTTTTCTTTGCAGCTTTAATCGCTATAAATAGCCGCTTCATGTAGTCGGTGATTTTATTTGCCCTCCACCGTAACCACTCTGGGTCTTGGGGATTTTTCGGAGGTAATTTGCCACGATGTTCTTTTTTGTACATTGCTACCGTATAGCTGTCGTAACCCAATTCTGCGGGTAAACCTAAGTGGTCATCGAATTGAATCCCGTCAATATCATAATTTTTGACGATTTCAACAATTAATTCTTGCACAAATTGCTGTACGTCCGGGCGAAATGGACTCAACCAAACCCGGTTATGAATCCCTTCTTTTACAATAGTACTACCGTCGCGGCGGCTAGTTATCCATTGCGGACGACGTTTGGCTAGCTGGGAATCGGCAGGTGCCATGAACCCAAATTCAAACCAGGGTATCACCTTTAAACCTTTTGCATGTCCCCCCTCAACAGCTTCTTTAAGCATGTCGCGTCCTTGTAGTCCTGGTTCTGGGTCGAGTTCTCGTCCGATAACTCTTTGGGCTACTTTACTGGGGTACAACGTCCAGCCCCAGTTCCATACTGCCGGGTATACAGTATTAAAGTTTAATTCTTTAAGGCGTTGCAATGCCTTATCTAACTTTTCTTTGCCAAATAGCACGTCGCTATCTATATTAGTTAACCATACCCCCCGCAGTTCGGTTGCAGGCGCTTTGGTTGTCTGGGCAGATAGCGGCAAAGATAACAACATTGTTGCCACCATCGTTACTGCTACTAATGCAGCAAAAAATACCTGCTTGCTGCGGCGATATTTAACACACCACTTCATAAAGCTGTTGGTCATTGAATTAAATGAGTGTAAAAAATGTAGAACTTTACATCAGCATAATAAAGGAAGGACTGAAGATTATAGAAAGAAGTTGCAACTGGGAGAGGG
The DNA here is from genome assembly GCA_031379725.1 of Calothrix sp. OTE_75_metabat_31. GTDB lineage: Bacteria > Cyanobacteriota > Cyanobacteriia > Cyanobacteriales > Nostocaceae > JANNFJ01. The sequence continues at coordinate 2,075 of JANNFJ010000528.1, read as the reverse complement.
GTTATGCACCCCACCCCCAAATTGCACAGTCTGATTAAAATCGAGCTTAAGGTTATCCCAAATACATGTCATCAAAATTACTCGGCTCTTTGTATTATCCTGGAGTATTTTGAGTAATTTTGCTGATATTTCTGTTTTTACATCATTTTATTTATCAATTTAGGGCATCGAACAATGATAAGTCTAGTTAATTCACAACTAAACGCTGTCAACTCCACAGCTGCGATTAAAACGTTAGCAAGGGCAATAATGGTTGCGGATGGAGAGTTTTCATTGCTTTTGGCTTGCTGCAACTCATACTCGCGGCAGCAAGATGTCCTAAGCTTGTTAAAGGAATTTTCACCTGTTGATATTAAAGAAATTGTCTTACCCCCAACAGCCCAGACGCTGTACACAACTATTGCTTCGGCGTTAGGTGGAAGTCAACCCGAAGCATTGATGGTCAGGGGTTTGGAATCGGTTACGGCAATTAACCAACTGATTATTTCTACAAATTTAATGCGGGATGAGTTGCGAAAACAGTTCCAGTTTCCCCTAGTTTTGTGGGTAAATGACGATATTTTGCGGAAATTGGTTTGGTTAGCACCCGATTTAAAAGATTGGGCTGCTTGTACGTTACGATTCGACCCCAATACAGCCCAATTACCGAAAAGGCAGCCAATTTCGGCGTAATTACGTGAAATTGCTAACAGTAATTCTATTTGCTTTTAAATGCATCATTATATAAACAATGTGAAGCCTACTCCTTCTGTATGAAATTCCTGTAAGAACACAGGAACAAAGAATGAGTAGGCTTGCGTCTATTTTTATATCTACCGCAACAAATTCTGTTTGTAGTTTCATCCCGAATACTTGATGTATTGGGTGAAAGAATGTTTTGTTACTTGTAATTTTTAATTTGTTATTCGTCATTTGTTCTTTGTTAATGACCACTGACAAATAACTATTGACTACTAACTACTAACAAATAACTAATAATTTATGACGCTACCCTGCTATGAAAATGAATTTCAATACTAATTCTATTACAAATCAAAGACAAGTCCTCACTGCTTTAGTATTAACTGGTATTTTGTCGGTCAGTAGTGGAATGTCGCTAGTCAAGAGTGCGGTTGCTGTACCTGTCAACTCGACAGTCGAAAACAGCAATGTCATTACACAAAATACACGTTTACGAACATTGCCTCGTTCAGTTGCAAATGCAGTTATCAGAGATTTATCGCGTCGGCAAGGTATTTCGGCAAGCAATATAGAAATTGTTCAATATACACCAGAAACCTGGAATAATGGCTGTTTACAACTACCTAAATCAGGTGAACTTTGTACGCAAGCATTAGTACCTGGTTGGCGAGTTGTAGCTTCAGATGGTCGCAAAAATTGGACTTATCATACTAATAGAACTGGTCGGACATTGCGCCTTAATAGTCGTAATACTACCAATAACAATAATACTCAACAATTACCACAGAAAGTCCGTGAAGCAGTTATCAAGGCTGCATCGCGTCGTTTTAAAGTATCAGTTAGACAACTAACTATTATCCAGGCTCAAAAACGAGATTGGCGAGATGGTTGTCTAGAAATAGCTGATAGCGATCGCGTCTGTACTCAAGCTATTGTACCTGGTTGGCGGGTTGTTGTGGGTACAAAAGAACAAGCCTTGGTTTATCATACCAACGAATCAGGTTCTCTGGTGCAGGTTAATCTGACTGCTAGCGAAACCAATAACAAAAATCTCCCCCAGAAAGTTAGTCAGGTAGTTTTAAAAGCTGCCTCCCAATATAGCGATTTACCAACTTCAGAATTACGAGTTGTAGATGCCGAAGAAGTTAACGTTAATGGTAGTAGTTGTTTAGGTTTGCCAAAACCCGGAGAACCTTGCACCAGAGATATCGGTCGTGCTTGGAAAGTCACCGTCGAAGCTGGAAAACAACGTTTGGTATATCATGCAAAAACCGATGCTTCCCAAGTTCGGTTAAATTTAGCTGCCAGTAATATAACCAGTAATATCAAATTACCAAAAGCCAATTTGTCGCTTGATGGTTCGCGCTCGTTCCAGTCGTGACGCATATTCGGCA
>JANNFJ010000521.1:0-3623 GCA_031379725.1 Calothrix sp. OTE_75_metabat_31 | reverse complement strand
ATTTTGTGGGACTCAGGGGAAGGGGGAGAGGGGGGGGAGGGGGAGAGGGGGAGAGGGGGAAGAGGGGGGAGAAATATTTCTCCCTTGTCTCCCTTGTCTCCTTTGTCTCCCTTGTCTTCCTTGTCTCCTTTGTCTCCCTTGTCTTCCTTGTCTTCCTTGTCTCCCTTGTCTCCCTTGTCTCCCTTGTCTCCCCATTCCCCTCTTCCATGCATAAACCTTTTCCTCTATCCCAAATATCTACGCACGATTTAAGTAATATTAGTCTCATTGCTACTGATATGGATGGGACTTTGACGACGGCTGGTAAATTTACAAGCCAACTTTTACAAGCATTTGACGATTTAGCCGCAGTGGGAGTAAGTGTATTAATAGTGACTGGGCGTAGTGGGGGATGGGTGAATGGGTTAGCGCATTACCTGCCTGTAGTCGGTGCGATCGCCGAAAATGGTGGTTTATTTTATCCAAGTAATAGCGAGACAACGGTAACTTTAACGCCGATTGATGATATGGTCACTCATCGTCAGCAGTTAGCGGCAACTTTTGCTCAGTTAAAAGCTAAATTTCCGCAAATTCAAGAATCCGCTGACAATCGTTTTCGCGTTACCGATTGGACTTTTGATGTTGCGGGACTTAGTACAAATGAATTGCAAATGCTCGCAGGTCTTTGTCAGGATATGGGTTGGGGTTTTACTTACAGCACAGTACAATGTCATATCAAACCCCAAGGGCAAGATAAAGCGGTTGGGTTATTAAAAGTTTTGCGCGAATATTTTCCGACTTATACACCGCAGCAAGTGGTAACTGTTGGGGATAGTCCTAATGATGAGAGTTTATTTGATGCACGTTATTTTCCGTTGTCGGTGGGTGTAGCGAATGTATTGGAATATATTGAAAATTTACAGCATCATCCAACTTACGTGACAGCAACCGCAGAGGGTGAAGGATTTTGTGAATTAGCCAGACAGATAGTAGGAAGTAGGGAGTAGGAAGTAGGGAGTTAGGAGTTAGGAGTTAGGAGTTAGGATATTTTAATTAGTACAGCGTAATTATTTACTAAAAAGTTACGTGATTACCCTGAATTGTATAGTGAGGCACTATATAAATATCTAGATATAAACTCTTAACTCTTAATTCCTAATTCCTAACTCCCCTTCTCCCCCTCTTCCTACTCCCTTATCTGTGTAGATACTTCCTTATTTGGTACAACTAAGACTTTATCGACACGGTTGCCATCCATGTCCATGACTTCAAAGCGCATTCCGTGCCATTCAAAATGATCGGCAGCGCTGGGAATGCGTCCAAGGTGGGTAATGACAAAACCACCTAAAGTTTGATAACTGCCTCGATCTTGCGATCGCAATTCTTCGATATCAAATAATTCCATAAACTCGTCTACAGCTAACATTCCATCCAACAACCACGAACCGTCATCACGCTGGATAACTTGGGGGTCTTCTTGTCCGTCCACTGAGGGAACATCTCCAACTATTTCAATTAAAATATCATTAAGTGTTACTAATCCTTGAATTACACCGTATTCGTCTACAACTAATGCCATGTGCGTCACCGTTTGCTTGAACATCTCCAAAACTTTCAAGCCACGGGTACTTTCGGGTACAAAAACAGGTTGACGTAAACCGATAGTCAAATCCATTGGTTGACCGCAGAAACTCCTTGCCAGTAAGTCTGTCACGGGTAAAACACCGAGGACGTTATCGAGTCCACCTTGGGATATGGGGTATCGAGAATAACCACTTTCAATAATTTTCTGACGGTTTTCTTCGGGAGTATCTTCCAAATCTAACCACACAATGTCAGGACGCGGTGACATTAAAGCACTCACGGGGCGATCGCCTAACCTAAACACCCGTTGTACCATATCTTGCTCGGCTTCTTCAAATGTACCTTCTTCGGTACCTTGCTCGATTAAGACGCGAATCTCTTCCTCTGTAACTTGAGGTTCTGTCGATGGTTGGATTCCCAATAGCCGCAATACAGCATCTGTGGATAAAGTTAAAAGATATACGATAGGGGTTGAAATTTTCGACAACATCTGCATCGGAATTGCGACTACAGAAGCAATTGGTTCGGGGTGATTGAGGGCTAACCGCTTCGGCACCAATTCCCCTAAAATTAGCGTTAAGTAAGTAATTATAATAACTGCTAATCCTTTAGTTAATTGTTCTCGATAGGATGCTGGTTGTGCGGCAGCAATTGAAATGCCAAAAAGTGGGGCAATTCGTTTTGCGATCGCTTCCTCACCAAAAGCACCAGAAAGAATAGTTAATAGCGTGATGCCAATTTGGACTGTTCCCAGAAACTGATTTGGGGAAGAGGCTAGGTTTAAGGCTATACGCGCTTTATCATCACCCCGTTCGGCTAGTTGCTGCAAGCGTACCTTTCGCGCAGAAACTATCGCTAACTCTGACATCACAAATATACCGTTGGCGACGATTAATAGAAGTATTACTAGAATTTCGACTGTTTGAGACATTCAAAAAAATTGCCGAGGACTACGGCAGACTCCGCGATTTACTTTAAATTTTTAGGATGCAATATTCAATGTAATCTAATACAACTTTTGTGAATATAGAAAAACTAGCCAATATCTATCATCCATCAAACAACACTTTATTGGCATATTACATTGTTCGCTATACTCAGTTACATCTACCTACAGATATTACTTGTAGCATAGGGCAAACAGCCCGTGCAGTGAAAAGTCAGATAGTCAGTCCTCGAACTAAAATGATATACACCCCAAGCAACCAAAAATTCCCAGCACTTCTAGAATGGTAGTAGTAGGCACTATATGGCTGCTTGTGCCGTAAAATAATTTCTACGTATTTTTAAACGATATGGCTTTTTCTTCCATAGTGCGTGCTTTAGGACGTTCTGCCCTCACGACCGAATTATTAACTAAGTTAAATCGACAACAAGATTTATCTTTAAATGGTCTTCCTCGTTTGCCGAAAGGCTTGGTCTCATCAGCATTAGCCACAACCGAGGGAAAAAATTTATGTGTAATTTGTGCCACTTTGGAAGAAGCCGGACGCTGGACTGCCCAACTCGAAGCAATGGGATGGAAAAATGTCTATTTTTATCCGACTTCCGAAGCTTCCCCCTACGAACCATTTGACCCTGAAACCGAAATGACATGGGGACAAATGCAAGTTCTAGCGGATTTAGTCAAGATGGGGAAAGGAGAAGGGGTAAAGGTTCATGGGAAAAAACAAGAATTTACGAACCTCATCCCTTCTACTTCATCTGCTGTCGCAATTGTCGCAACAGTGGGTGCATTGCAGTTGCATCTTCCCCCGATGGCAGCATTTGAACCGTTTTGTTTGACTATCAAGCGGGGGATGGAGTTTGATTTAGATGATTTTAGCTTGAGTGTTACTCAGTTAGGATACGAGAGGGTTGCATTAGTTGAAAGCGAGGGGCAATGGAGTCGTCGGGGTGATATTGTTGACGTATTCCCGGTGTCTTCTGAGTTACCCGTGCGTTTGGAGTGGTTTGGGGATGAAATCGAGCAAATTCGGGAATTTGATGCAGCAACGCAACGCTCTGCACTTGATAAAATTGAAGAGTTAATTCTCACTCCCACTAATTTTAGTGCTGTT
>JANNFJ010000607.1:0-5149 GCA_031379725.1 Calothrix sp. OTE_75_metabat_31 | reverse complement strand
TAGGCGACATATTGACCGTTTTTTATCTGTGAATCTCGTCAACTTGTATGGATAACTAAAAAACTTAATTTGACGGTAACGCAATAATGCGGGTTTCAGCCTCAAAGCTGGTAGTATATATGAACGCATTGAAAGGGCTGGGGTTAAAACCCCGACCCCATTCATGCTGCGCTTGTTTTGAGTTAGGGTCAGAATCCCTATCTCAAAACCCCCGAATTGCTTCTTCTTTCTTCAAAAATAACCATTGAAAAGCGATCGCTATAAGCTACAAAACAAAACAGACCGCAAGATTTACATTTCGTCATTCCAAATTATAGGTGTAATCGTCCGATTTATCCAGTCTTCGCGCAAAATTCCATAGCAAATTGAATCCAACCGTTTGCCATCGACAGTCGCCCAAGCTTTTTGGATCGCACCCCACAAATCAAAGGTGCAGTACTTTTATCCGTTACTCTCCAACTAGTTGAGCAATTCGGATGCGAGCCATTGCGATCGCCGAAGCTAACTTTTCCCCACCATGTTCGTCGTTTTCAATATCGATAAAGGTAATGTCATTGACACTCCACTGACTAGAAGTCAGTGGATTCTTGAAGAATAAGCCAATTCATCTTCAATATCCAAATCAAACAGACTTAGCTGTTTTGGCTGGTTCTCAGGCTGCGAGTTTTTGCACTTAGCACTCGCATATCTCCTTTTAACCCGTGTTGCTTCACAGGTGAGCGTTTCAAACAGCATAAGCTGTTTTGGTTCCGACAAGTCTTGCCGTACCTTTATTTTTACTCGACATTTTAAAGCTATTCCTAATTTATGAACGCCGCGTATTTTAATGTTAACTGCGGCATTATTGTCAGCATCGGCTGAATATCCGCATTCCGAACACACAAATTTCTCCCCATCTCTATTAGACGGGTCAATGTGATGGCAACTAGGACATTCAAGGGATGTATGATGCGGTGGTACAACATCAAAAATTTTTCCTAACTTCGCAGCTACGTACTCGATTTTCTTACGTAATTCATACCATGAGGCATCACTAATAGCTCGATTCAAACCTGCTTTTCTCGATTGTCCATTATTTAAGTAACGTCCAGTCTCTTTATCAAGTTTGGGCTGACAACGCTTTTTCATATTGGAGACTTTTAAATCTTCCAATATTATTGCATCTGCTTTCCTTGCTATTTTATAAGCAAGTTTCCACTGATAGGCATTACGCCGATCAGATATTTTTTTATATAAGCTTGCAACAACTTTATTAGCTTTTTTACGATTATTACTACTCTTCTTTTTTCGACTAGAACGACGTTGACGAATTTTCATCAAGTGTTTAGTATGAAGATTGGTAGCAAATTTAGGGTTTTTTATTTCTGGAGTTTAGACTAAATAGTTGAACTTAAAGAAAAAAATAGGGGGTCTGATTGAACACAGACCCCCTTTTGGCAGAAGCTAAGAGAAGAACTACCTACTCTCACCTGCCAATATGAAATTTGCCAAACTTCAAGAGTTTCGTCAAGCAGCTTATAAACATTTAGGCAAAGCCCACGATGCCACCTTTGAACTAACAGATGCCATATTAACAACCCGTAATGCTTACAGCTTGGCAGATTTATCCTTATCTCCACTTTTTCGACGTAAGTGGCCTAGTATTTACGAGGCTTTACAAGACAGCAGACCAAAACGACAAAAATTGATGCAGCTATACATTAAACAGATGCCTACGCAGGAACGTCCTTTGTTGGCAGGCGACCACACTGCTTGGTCTCGACCTGATGCGGTAACTCTTCAGGAGAGAACAATTGAACACACCAGTGTAACAGTGCCTGGAAATAAACCGATTACGATTGGTCAGGGATACAGTACTATTGCTTGGGTGCCAGAAGATTCTGGTAGTTGGGCATTACCCTTGAGGCATGAACGAATTACTAGTTGGGAAAACCCTATAGAGAAAGCAACTTGGCAGCTACAACAGGTGTGTGAGCATTTACCTACAAGACCTATTTCAGTTTGGGATAGTGAGTATGGTTGTGCCCCTTTTGTCTTGAAAACCGCTAATATTGCAGCAGATATTCTTGTACGTTTACGTTCCAATCTTTGTTTGTGGGGCGCACCTCCAGCATACAGTGGCAAGGGTCGTCCCAGGAAGCATGGTATCAAATTTAAACTCAATGAACCGGATTCATGGAAAGAAGCAACTCAAACCTTAGAGATGAACGATCCAAAGCTGGGACGCTTGATAGTTAGGTTATGGGAAAATTTACACTTCCGTAAAACTGCGACACGTCCGATGTCATTGATACGAGTTGAGCGTCTTGATGACAAAGGTAATTTGAGAGTCTCTAAACCCTTATGGTTGGCTTGGGTTGGAGAAGAAATGCCTCCACTATCTGAAGTTTGGCGGCTTTATTTGCGTCGCTTTACTGTTGACCACTGGTATCGTTTTTTAAAGCAACGCCTACACTGGACTCTTCCTAAATTAAGTACTCCTAAACAGTGTGAGAGATGGAGCGACTTAATGCCGATGATTACTTGGGAATTGTGGTTGGCTCGTGATATCGTTGCTGACAACCCCCTACCTTGGCAGAAGTCGATAGATAAATTGACCCCTGGAAGGGTTGCTCAGGCTATGGGGATCATTTTAGAGGGTATTGGCACTCCTGCCCGTTCGCCCAAACCTCGCGGAAAGTCCCCAGGCTGGGAACAGGGGCAACCACGACAACGTAGAATTCGCTATCCTATAGTCAAAAAAACTACGCCTAAACCACGCAAAGAGCAACAGAAATCGGCTTAGTACGAAAGATTTTTCTGGTTGAAGCTTATGTTTTGCGAACTCAGTGCTACTGGGTCGTTTCTTTCTGCTTAGTCTAAACTCCAGTTATTTGAGAACCGTCAGATAAGCTAACAAGCTTGTTTATTCCCATATCACAGCCGACAACAGTATTAACTTGCTCAACTGTAATTATCGGTAAATTTGGTACGGAAATATCTTCTATCCTAACACTAACATAGTATCCATCTGCTTTTTTACGAATAGTTACAGATTTTATTTTAAAACCTGTTGGAATTGGACGCGAATTAAAAAACTTACACCAACCAATTTTTGGAAGATAGATTTTATTACCTTTTGTTTTTACTCCACTAGCATAAGTGAAACTTCTAAAATTACTAAGGTTTTTAAACTTTGGAAATCCAGCACCATTAAAAAATTTAGTATAAGCTTCGTCAAGACGCTTAATATTTTCTTGTAGTACTGTAGAGTCTATTCCTTTATACCAAGGTCTAGCTGCTTTTAATTCTGGCAGTGCAGCCATCTGAATTTCAGCAGCATTTCGTCTAGCTGGTTTTACTGAAGCTATTTTTATTTCCTTTTTGGTGTCAATGTCACAATAGTCACCATATATTAAAGCATCTTGTTGCTTTTTAACTTTTTGCTCACCAGATATTTTCCAAGGGTAACCGTTAGCACCACCAACCGCGCAAGTTAAAGCACAAGCTTCAGCTTTTGTTTTGATAATACAATAATCACCATGAATAAATCTTGATTCATAGGTATTTATTCTGTCAGCCAAATTATAGTTATAGGATGCCTTCAGCATGTCTAACCAAGAATCAATCTTTTTCGATTGCTCAATAGAAGGCTTCATTTTATAGACGTAGCCAAGAAGCATTATTTTTCACCATCCTGTTAGTATCAAATTCATTGATTAGTATAGTTATATTAATATCTTGTGACGGTTAAATCAATACTTTTTTCTCAATAATATTATTTTTATTAGTTTTTAATTAGCCAATAAATAAATTCATTAGCTTCATAAGAAGTTATCACTTTAGATGTATTTATAAAATCTCAAATAAATGTTTTAACCTCAAGATTATTATGAGTATAGATGAGAGAATTGAATAGGTTTTTAGAATATTTTAATAAAGTAGATTGTAGGTATAAAAGAATATTACGGCGATTAAAATCGCTTGACATCGCCTTTCATCCCTGGGCTTGCTACAAATCATGGGAGGAAAAACCTATACGGGTTTGTACGGTAAAGGTGACATTTCTATAACCCCTGTAAAGACCCCATTTTTTGCCCGTTGGCATGGAGATGACCATTGCCTGCAAATTCGCATTGCGTCTGGTTTCCTACAAAACGTTGCTACAGAAGCCCTTAATATGAACCCCGAACGACTTGAATTAGTCCCCGAATTTCGGATACGCGATCGCTCCCTTGAGTCGATTGGTATGATGCTTATATCCGAGCTACAAGAGGAAAATGTAGGTGGAACGCTCTATATCGAATCGCTGGCAAATATCCTGGCAGTGCATTTACTCAGACAATATTCTGCTACTAAACCTCGCCTTGCAATTTATGAAGGTGGTTTACCCGAACGGCAACTTATTCAAGTTTTGGAATACATCAACGAACACTTGAACCAAAATATTAAACTCGCAGATTTGGCTCAATTGCTTGACATCAGCCAATTTCATTTCAGCTATCTCTTCAAACAATCTATGGGCACAGCTCCCTACCAATACTTACTCCAACAACGGGTGGAACGGGCAAAGCAGTTGTTGAAACAAACAAACCTTGAGATTGTGGAAATTGCTTTAGAATGTGGGTTTAACAGCCACAGCCATTTGAGCAAACAGTTTCGCCAACTTACAGATATGACACCTACAGCTTACAGAGCGAATTAAACAAAATAGAATCAGCAACTCGCGTTATTCTTATTGCTGCATTCTAAATTCTATTTTTGATCAAGTCATAAAGAACGGCAATCAGAAAGCAAATTGCAGATGATATGCTTCCGGCACAAACCAGTGTCACCCCTGCGATGCCCTAACTGCTTACAAGATGCGATCACTGCTAGGATAATTCAAACAATGGCAATTGAATCACCTCGCATGTTTGCACATTATCTAGATTCGACAATGAAATTCCCAACAGTCGAACGCTTCGATTCTCTAATTCAACACCTTCAAACAAAGCGATCGCCTCCCCAACAATCGCCCCCAACTCCTTAATCGGCATCAGTAAAGTTTTACTACGGGTTATTTGCTGGTAATCTGAAAACTTAACTTTTAACGTCAGCGTCCGACCGGAAGCTTGGTGTTTATCTATACGCTCTTTCAAGACAAAGGCGATTTGTTCGAGTTCTTGAA
>JANNFJ010000465.1:0-6079 GCA_031379725.1 Calothrix sp. OTE_75_metabat_31 | reverse complement strand
GAATTAAAAGCACAATTCCATGCATTGCTAAGGAGAGTAATAGCATTGGAGGAGACAATTTGTGCAAAAGCGAAAACAATTCTTTTGGAAGAAATGAGTTAATCATTAGTTAAGATAAATTTGATTAATTACTCAAGTATTTTTACGATTCCTCCAAACACACATAAAGCTTAAATACTCAATGGTAAAGATGCGGTAAAGTCTTGACTATCCAATCATCTTCGCAAAAGTAGATTTTATCAATAGGAATATATATGACTTTAAATAAATTATTTTATAAATTTAATTTCGCTTTCAAAATATTAATCAAATTCAGGTTATGTATAGAACCAAACATTGTAAAAAAACGCTATTAATTTAAAGTTTAAACATAGTTTAATGCCAGGTTGGTTGTTGTTTAACCGTGTCTTAACCGTTTAGGATGTACTTTTATAAATGGATGTGATTCCAACAGTAATAGATTACTTAGATACAACGCAATATGAATTTTTCTACCACCATCTTCAATCGTGTAATGACCACTTCAGCAGTTGCAGCTGCTGTTGCTTTCGGACCAATGTTTGCCGCAGTTGCTCAAGCTGAAACCTTAAATGGTGCAGGTGCAACCTTCCCAGCTCCCCTTTACGAAAGATATGCTCGTGAAATTGGCAAAAAAGTCCCTGGCTTGAAAATCAACTACCAAGCAATTGGTAGTGGTGGTGGTGTCAATCAATTTACTGCTGGAACCGTAGACTTCGGTGCTAGTGACAGAGCAATGACCGATGCTGAAATTGCTAAAGTCAACAGAGGTGTTGTTCTCGTTCCTACCGCTGGTGGTGCAGTTTCAGTTGTTTACAACCTTCCCGGTGTTAGCAACTTGAAATTATCACGCAAGACCTTACCTGCGATTTTCTCCGGTCAAATCACCAATTGGAACGACGCTCAAATCAAAGCAGACAACCCTGGTGTTAACCTCCCTTCGACACCAATCAAAGCAGTTGTTCGTTCAGATGGCAGCGGTACAACCTTTATTTTCACCAACCACCTGAGTGCAATTAGCGCTTACTTTAAAGGTAGAATTGGTGCAGGACAAGCTCCCAAATGGACAATTACTAACCTTTTGAAAGGAAAAGGAAATCCTGGTGTAGCGAACTTGGTTTCGCGTACCCAAGGTTCGGTTGGCTATGTAGAAGATACATACGCTAAAGCTAATAGATTGAACGTTGCTCAAGTTCAAAACAAGAAAGGACAATTTTTGACTCCTTCACTTGCAGCTGCTAACCAAGCTTTGTCTGGTGTAACATTCCCCGCAAACAACCGTGTATTTGTTAGCGACCCTGCTAATGGTTATCCAATCGTTGGTTTGACCTGGATTATGGTTTACCAAAAGTACTCATCTCCTGCAAAAGCAGATGCAGTTAGAAAAATGGTTAACTGGATACTCACCGACGGTCAACAGTACAATGATGACCTCAACTACACCTCGATTCCTGCTGCTACCAGAACAAAAGTCATCAACCAAGTTAACAGCACTGTTAAATAGTTGATATCGGTTATTGTTTTTTGATTAACAGGGTGAGCAGATGTTGCTCACCCTCACTTTCGTGTAAATAGTTTACTTTCTGGAAGTGAAATGGTAAATTCATCCGAACCATCCTCCCAAAAACCATCTAATCAAGTTGACGGAATCGGCTTAACAGTCACTGGTGGTAGAAATTATTGGTCAAACCAAGCGTTTACATTTCTGGTTTATGGTTTTGCAGCCATAACAGTTTTACTGCTGTTTTGGATGACTTGGATTATTTTTGGGCAAGCCAAACCAGCAATCGATAAATTTGGATTTTCGTTTATATTTAGTCAAGAGTGGGATACGGGGAACGATTTATATGGCGCATTGCCGTATATTTACGGCACGTTAGTTAGTAGCGCGATCGCAATTTTATTGGCTTTCCCAATTGGTATCGCTGTATCGTTGATTACCAGCGAAAATTTCCTACCAAAATCGGTACGCGAAACCCTAGCTTTCGTGGTTCAGTTAATCGCTGCTATCCCTAGCGTTATCTTTGGATTATGGGGTATTTTCGTCTTTGCTCCGGCTTTGCAACCAGCACAAAACTGGCTGTATCAGGTTTTCAAGTGGATTCCCCTATTTAATACCGAAGACCCTTCTGGGTTTAATATGTTGACTGCTGGCATAGTTCTAGCTATTATGATTTTGCCAACGTTGGCTGCCATCTCTAGAGATGTATTGTTAGTTACACCCAAAGAATTACGAAGTGCATCAATGGCTTTGGGTAGTACTCGTTGGGAAACAATTTTTAAGGTTTTATTACCTACTGCATTTTCAGGAATCATTAGTGCTGCAATGCTAGCACTAGGGCGTGCTTTGGGCGAAACAATAGCTGTAACAATGCTGATTGGTAACTCCGCTCAAATAAGTGCTTCTTTATTAGCACCTGCTTACACAATTCCTTCGGTTTTAGCTAACGAATTCGCAGAAGCAGCAAGTGCATTACATACAGGTGCTTTAACTTATTTAGCATTAATTTTGTTTGTATTGACCCTGCTGGTAAATGTTGCTGCAAATCTCTTGGTAAGCTGGTTTGGAGTGAAAAAGGGATAAAGAGCATTTGTTGCCAAAAGTCCGGAGTCTGTTGTCATTTGCTATTGGTCACAAATACTAGCTACTGACTATTAACAACTGACCACTGACCGCTGACCATCAACAACACACCACTGACTAATCTAAAATCCAAAATCGGCATGAATGATTATCAACCGTCGGATATCGATGCAGCATTGGTTGCCCAATTGTGTAGCCCTTTGCCGACAGGACGACGTTTATTTACATATGTAATGAACGGACTTGCCTTCGGTTTTACAGCTTTAGCAATCGTTCCATTGCTGTCTGTATTACTGGAGATTTTGCGACGGGGATTGGGCGGATTGAACCCTAACATGTTTGTCAAATCTGTAATTGAAGACGGATTTGCAAATGCCATACTAGGTACGGCAATTATGGTCGGAATTGCTATGTTATTGAGCATTCCGACTGGTATTATGACGGGAATCTTTTTAGCTGAATTTGGTCAAACTAGCCCGGTCGCAAACTTTGTTCGCTTTATCACCACAATTTTGACTGGTGTTCCCTCAATTGTTGTTGGTGTATTTGCTTATGGTGTAATTGTTTTTACGACTAAATCATTTAGCGCTTTAGCAGGTGGTTTTGCATTAGCTGTGATTATGCTGCCTGTGGTTGTATTAACTACAGAAGAAGCATTAAAATTGGTTCCGACTGCTCAACGTCTTGCCTCCGCAGCATTAGGAGGAACACGTTATCAAACGACATTCAAAGTTGTACTGAGTTCGGCAATACCCGGTATTACCACAGGTGTTTTATTAGCTGTAGCCCGCGCTGCTGGCGAAACAGCACCCCTCGTTTTTACTGCTTTGTTTAGCTTGGATTGGTCGCAAAATTTATTTAGTCCAACGGCATCTTTGCCCGTATTAATTTTTAATCTCTACAACGACCCAGCCCCAGAAAAATATCAGTTGGTGTGGACTACCTCGATAGTTCTACTTGCTTTCGTTTTGTGCATCAGCATTTTTTCTCGCTTGATTACTAATAAAAGAACAAAGTAACGGACAAGTGGTGTTGTTAATTTTGTCGCGCATTTTGGGCAAACATGAATAAATTACTTCCAGCTATCAAAGTCAGAAATCTCACGTTTTTCTATGGTGCTAAAACCACCAAGCCTGCCATTGAAAATATTTCAATGGACATTTTCCAAAATCAAGTTACTGCTATTATCGGTCCGAGTGGTTGCGGTAAATCAACATTTATCAAAACCATTAACCGCATCAGCGAGCTTGAAGGTGATGTACAGGTTAAAGGCACTGTCGAATTTGCCGGACAAAATATCTACGACAAGAGCGTTAATTTAAATCGTTTGCGTCGTCAAATCGGGATGGTGTTCCAAAAACCGAACCTCTTCCCGATGAGTATTTATGATAACGTTGCTTACGGTTTGCGTATCGCTGGGCATACTCCCAAAGCTCAACTCGATGAAATCGTCGAAAGAGCAATCCAAGGTGCTGCACTTTGGAATGAAGTCAAGGACAAGCTGAATACATCAGCTTTGGGACTATCTGGGGGACAGCAACAGCGGTTGTGTATTGCTCGTGCGATCGCAGTCAAACCCAGAATTCTCCTGATGGACGAACCCTGTTCTGCACTCGACCCTATAGCCACAGGGAAAGTTGAAGACCTCATCCACCAACTGCGTGAGGAATTTACAATCGCCATTGTAACTCACAACATGCAGCAAGCTGTGCGCGTCTCTGATTTTACTGCTTTCTTCAGTACTGATGAGAGCCGCATCGGTGAAATGGTAGAATTTGGGGCTACTAAGCAGATTTTTAACGAACCTCTTGACCAACGTACCAAAGATTACGTTTCAGGACGTTTCGGTTAATTGGAATAAGATTGATTAAGACCCGGCTTCTTTAAGAAGCCGGGTTTTTTTGGATGAAATTTGAATTTATGACGATTATTAGTTGCATGAAATATCAAGCGCAGAGGCGATGAACTTTACTGTGCTTCACAACATTTTATATCTAAATAGAGCAATTCTTAAAACATCAAATAAGTTTGATTAAGTTTTAGTTTTTGTATCACTCCTACGTTCCATATATCAACTTTTTTTGAAATGATGGGCTTATTGCTTTAATATAATTAACCCACTGGAGTGAGGTCAATGAACGCAGTTGTGAAAAACTTAGCTCTTGCGGTTGGGATGTTGATTTTGGTAAGTTGCACAACTACACCCAAAACATCTACATCAACTCAGTCGTCACCCACCGCGCCAACAGATACTGATTTCGAGATTGTTCCGACGATTAAGATTGATGGATCGAGTACCGTATTTCCGATCACAAATGCGATCGCCAAAGAGTATCAAGCCGATCCAGAAGTCAAAGCTCAGGTATTAGTGAATATTTCTGGTACTAGCGGTGGGTTTGAAAAATTCTGTACTGGACAAACTGATATTAGTAATGCTTCTCGACCGATTTCTAAGAAAGAAATTGAAGTCTGTAAGAAAAACAACATTCAATATGTAGAAATACCTGTAGCTTTTGACGCTCTTTCAGTTGTTATCAACCCACAAAACGACTGGGCAAAAGATATTACCGTAGCAGAATTGAAAACGATGTGGGAACCAGCCGCTGAAGGTAAAATTACTCGTTGGAACCAAGTACGCGCATCTTGGCCCGATAAACCTCTTACCTTGTTCGGTGCAGGGGGACAATCTGGTACATTTGACTACTTTACAGAAGCAATTGTCAAAGAAGCTAAAGCTAGCCGCAAAGACTATACAGGGAGCGAAGATGATGAAGTCTTAGTAAATGGCATTAGTAAAGACCCTGATGCTTTAGGTTACTTTGGGTACGCGTATTACAAAGAGAACCAAGATAAATTAAAAGTTTTGGCAATAGACAGTGGAAAAGGACCAGTGGAACCATCCCCAGAAGCTGTACACAAAAACCTTTATAAGCCATTGTCTCGACCTTTGTTTATTTATGTGAATCCGTATACTGCTGAAAAGCGCTATGTTTACCAATTCGTAAACTTTTATCTACAAAAGGCATCGAAAGTTTCAGACTCCGTAGGTTATGTGGCTCTACCTGAAGAAATCTACCGAATTGGTGTTGTTCACTTAAATCGAGGTAAAGTTGGAACAGTATTTGGTGGACAATCGCAATTCGATTTAACGATAGGACAGTTATTACAAAAGCAGAAGCAATTCTAGTTTAATTTTAGGAGTTATAGCAGTTTCCAACCAAGTGAGGTACGCACGTAGGGGCGCAAGTTCTTGCGCCCCTACCTTAGTGTAAAATGACTGTACTTCACCAGATTGAGAAACGCCATAACAGTAAATTATTTAAATGTTATCCAACTCTTAACTTCTAAACACTTGACTTTTTAACGTTTGCTGAAATTAGATATTTGCATCAATTTTCTTTGAAATAATTGACTTATCGTGCTTAGAATATGTAAGGAGTAAGAATTGAAAAGTTCTTTACCAAAAACGCTATTGCG
>JANNFJ010000418.1:0-4942 GCA_031379725.1 Calothrix sp. OTE_75_metabat_31 | reverse complement strand
TTTTTGTTACTGTAGTTCGCGCACCGACTCAACCCTGGTTAACAGTGTGGTTTCACTGGGATATTGCCCTCAAAGCACGACGGGATAAAACTGTGAGTGCGATCGCAAAAATCCTGACTTTACCTCTAGCATATTACGACGAAAATAACCCCGGACGGATTGCGGGGAGGGTAGCAAGGGGAGTTTCCAATCACACTTTCACTTACCCAGAAATTGCTGGACAGCTAATTCCCAAGTTAATTCGAGTGTTGGGGATTTTTGTATTTATTTTGTTCGTTGAATGGCGGATTGCTGTATTGTATCTGATTTCGTTCATCGTCATTCTTGGTTTTACAATCCAGGGTTTACGCAAAATAATCCAGATTGAAGCAAAACTCGATAAATACGGAGAAAATACCGAAAGCAGAACTTCTGAAATTATCAGCAATATCAAAACAGTCAAAGCTTTTGCAACTGAAGGTCACGAGTATAAACGTCAAGGAACTCGGTTAAAGCGAGAATTAACAGTCATTGATTATCGTATTCATTTAGGGTACGTGAAACTCAGCACTATGCAACGCACTATGATTCAATGTTGTGTGTTTGTGGTATTTGGTTTCACACTAGCCGAAACGGTAAACGGAAAAATATCTCTTGGTCATTTTATCATGACTTATACTCTAGCGAGTATGGCTTATGCCGAGTTAGAGCCAATTAGCAACTTAGCTGAAGTTTTTGCTCGTCGAATCAGTCCGATGCTGCGGTTTCACGAGTTTCTCCAAGAACCATTGGGTGTTGATTCAGAAGGACTGTTAGATGTAAGTGAAACTGGTGGATATAAATTCACTGGGAAAGTTGAATTTAGCAATGTTGGTTTTGGTTACGATGACAAACATCGAGTCCTCAACAATATCAATCTGTTGATTCAACCCTATGAAACAGTCGCATTAGTCGGACGATCGGGTTCAGGAAAATCAACTTTGGTAAAATTGCTTTTGCGGTACTTTGAACCGCAGTCAGGTAAAATCTTGATTGATGGTGAGGATATTCGCAACTTGGATGTTGGTAACTATCGTCGGAGATTAGCTATTGTTCATCAAGAAGTTGACGTGTTCAATGGAACATTACTCGATAACTTAAAGTATGGTCGATTAAATGCAACAATTGGGCAAGTTGAACAAGCTTGTCAAATGGCGCGTTTGGATGAAGTTATCAAAATGCTCCCCCAAGGATATTTTACCGTAGTTGGGGAACGCGGCGTGCGGCTTTCTGGCGGACAGCGGCAACGGCTGGGAATTGCACGAGCTTTGCTTGTGGAACCTGACGTTTTGGTATTTGACGAAGCAACATCCAGCTTAGATTATGAATCAGAACGAGCAATTCAACTAGCGATGCGGGAACTTCAAGGAACCCGGACGACAATTGTTATTGCTCACCGTTTGAGTACTGTCAGGGAAGCTGATAAGATTGTCGTGCTTGACAAAGGGGAAATTATCGAAGTCGGCAATCATGAAGAATTATTGCGTCACGGTGGTATTTATCATCGGTTACATGCTTTGCAGGAAACCGGAGAATTATTGACTAACTAACTGTAGCTGTAGGTGTAGGTTCCAACACAAATAATTTCATAATGTAGAGACGCGATATATCGCGTCTCTACACAGATATAATACTATCATTAAATAAAAATTGCCTTACAATCGTGCCTATTTATTCTCACGACTTAATATTTCGCATTCTTCCATTAACGCTAAACGGCAAAAGTCCTCTTTAAGAGGACTAAACTCAAGTTTTAAATGGTAGGCATATTTCCGCCAAACTTTACTAGACTAAAGTTAAGTCTTTTTACAAGATGCTCAATTAATATATCTAGATATATAGCTGAACGAATCCGCATTCAAAAATAAGAACGCAATTTTTTGCTTTGCGTAACAGCTTGAAAGGAACCTGTAAATACAACTATTAACTTTATTATATATTCAAGTATGACTGATAATAATAAATTTAATCAACCGTTTGCCACCGATCTCTCGTTATGCGATGGCAGTCCCGACAAACTTATCCAATTCAAAGCTTTACTGATTATCAATCAGTCACAGCAGAAAAAAGGTCAGTTCAATCCCGCAATCTTGGATGAAGCACAAAAAGTTTTGAACTCGATGGAAGCAGATTCTAGGACGCAAATCGAAGCATTACGGGAATTAGTCACAGCTTTTTCAAAAGCTGGACGCTGTAACGAAGCCGAGAATTTATTGCAACAATTAAAAAACAACCCGATTGTCAAAGCGGACGAACTGCGAGAATTAGCGGTAGCTTTAGTAATCGAGGGAGATATATTTGCCTTAGATGCTGTTTACGTTTTTACCGAAGCTGAGAAATTTGCACGGTTAATCAAACATCGAGAGACAAAAGTTAAAGCATTGAGAGAATTGGCAGCAGCACTGGCACAAACTCGGTATGTCCACAAGGCTTTAGCACTAATTGAAGAATGCGACATACTGAGTCGTTAGAACAAATAGTGCTTTAGCTCGTAAAGCAAATTATTCTAGATGCCATCTGATTGCATCAAGCCTTGGATAATTCAACTTTTTATATATTTAAAATATTAATCGTTTTAGCCTCTATCTAAAGATATATTTTTTTATCAGATTTATCAAAATTTAACTAAACATCGCTGTAAAAAGATGTTGAAATTAAAATCATTGTATACTTTATTTCACCAAATTCAGATATATCAACGCTACTTTGATATATTTGAATTTGTAATGAATGCTGGTTCCAGCCTTCTTTATAATAACGATTATGGTAATCTAGAAAGTAACCTTTAGTAAAAGTACCGAAGCTAAATCGAGTAAATTAATTTTTAGATAAATAATAAATATACTTGCACGTAACATCAGTATGGTCTTATTTCTCGCCCGGTTGATTCAAGACTTTGCCCGTTATCCCGCTAAACTTTCATTACAAAGCGTTCTTGTAGTCCCCTTTGTAATGCAAATTTTCACAGTTGTGGGTTTAACTGGTTATCTGTCATTTAAAAATGGGCAAACAGCAGTAAATGAGATTGCAACGGAACTACTAAATGATATCAGTTTACGTGTCGAGCAAAATCTAAAAAATTTTCTTGTGACTCCCCATAAAATTAATCAGATTAATGCAGATGCTATTAATTTAAATACATTAGATATCAATAATTTTAAATTATTAAAAAGTAGTTTTTTTGCTCAATCAAAAGTATTTAATCAAGTCAGTTTAATCGGGTTTGCAAATACAAACAAAGAGTTGGTTGCAGCCGAAAGATTCGACGATGATTTTCCGACAATTAGAATATCTGATAAATCAACTAACTATAACTTGCGAACTTATACTACTGATAGTCAAGGTCAAACCCTTGCAATCAAAGACTTTGGCAAACCATATAATCCGGAAAGACGTGATTGGTATAACAAGGCAATACAAACAAAAAAAGAAACTTGGAGTAAAATTTACCCTCATAACTCTGGCATTGCTTTGTACATTGCTGCCAGTCAGCCTGTTTACGATCGAAAAAGTAATTTAAAAGGAGTATTACTATCAAATCTAAATCTTCAAAAAATCGGCACGTTTTTAGAAAAATTGCAAATTGGTAAAACAGGAGCATGTTTTATTATCGAGCGTCCGTCCGGAAATTTGGTGGCAACCTCAACTAATGAAAAGCCTTTTCGCTCAAATTATTCGGTAGAAAAACTGCCAGAAAATAAAATTAAACCATTATTAGCTATAGATAGTAGTGATGAGAGAACGCAAGCTACAGCTAAAGGGTTACAAAAAAAATTTGGTAATTTTCATTCGATAAAAAGTCAACAACAATTAAACTTTAACAAGCAATTTATTCAGGTCTTACCTTTCAACGATAATCGAGGAATCGATTGGTTAATTGTGGTAGTAATTCCAGAAGATGACTTCATGGAAAAAATTAATGTGAATACTCGTAATACCATCATCCTATGTATTGCTGCTTTAATAGTAGCTACCGTTTTTGGTATTGTAGTTGTACAGTGGATAACCCAACCGATTGTAGTTTTAAAAAAATCAGCCACTGCATTTGCTAAAGGTGAATGGGAAAAGAGGTTAAAAATAAGCCGTTGCGATGAGTTAGGAGAACTTGCTAAGTCATTTAATAGTATGGCAGATAAACTCCAAATAACATTTTCGGAAATGCAAACTTTAAACAAAGCTTTACTCGAAAGTGAAAGTCGTCTTAAGCAATTTTTGGAAGCTGTACCTGTAGGTGTTTCCATACACGATACAACTGGGCAGATATATTACGTTAATCGAACTGCAAAAGAGTTTTTTGGCATTGAAGTACTACCAAAAGTTAAAAGTGAGGAATTAGCGTCAGTTTATCAACTTTATCAATCGGAAAACCAATTATATCCCACGCTCCAACTACCGATTGTGCGTTCTTTGGCAGGTGAAACTGTCCAGGTTGATAATGTTGAGCTTCATCAACCTAATAAAGTTATTCCTCTAAAAGTTTTTAGCACCCCAATTTTTGATGACAATGGAGAAATTGTGTATGCGATCGCAGCTTTTATTGACATTACCGAACGCAAGCAAGCAGAACGAGTCTTAGCCGATTATAATCAGATGTTACAGAGACAGGTAACTGAACGTACCCTGGAACTCGAACGAGAAATTGAAGAACGCAAGCAAGTAGAAGAAACACTAAGGGAAAAAAAAGAAATCCTGCAAACCATCTTCGACCGTATCCCTGTAATGATTTGTTTGCACGATCGTAAAAATGAGATTCAATTGGTTAACCCAGAGTACGAACGTGTAATGGGTTGGAAGAATGAAGAATTAAAGGAGATATTCCAAAAAAGTTAATTAAACAGTCCCTCCACATATTAATTAATGAAGGAGGAACTACAATAAAAATTCTATCAAAATTTTTTCTTAATGCATATGATACACCAACAAT
>JANNFJ010000404.1:0-5619 GCA_031379725.1 Calothrix sp. OTE_75_metabat_31 | reverse complement strand
AAAAATTTGCATTTTCTAGGAAACTTGATACATACAATTATTTTTATGTATCAAGTTTTTATTATTACTTAGAACTCCTCAAAAAAATGTGTTTAGCCAAACATCTAAGTTTATAATGCAAACGAAAAATTATGATTTGATTGACTCTGCTTCAGTAGTTACAGCAGATTTCAGGTAAGTGAGGTACAGGTGTAAAACCCAAAATATTGTAGAGACGTTACATATAACGGAGCCAAATGAAAGTGCGGGGGTTCCCCCCGTTGTAGCAAGATCCCCTCCGGGGTGCAATGTGGCGTTCTCTACCTGTATTCGATGAGAAAGCAAACTGCTGTATTCTCAAGAAAAGTAAGGCATCGAATGGGCTTAAATATACGTAGGGTATTACTGGTAGTATAACGTACTAAAAATTTGACGATTATGATGTAATTTTTATTGCCAGTATAAAAAAATGGCTATATAGTGGCGCTTAGTCAATCATCACGATACTTCTTTGGAGTCGCTAAATCGCAAAAGGATTGGCTTTGCCTACGCGATAACACTGTTCAAGTAGCGATACCACTAAATATCGATGAAAAACTGGGCAAACTAATTTGGACTATTACAGCTAAAATAGAATTGTTAAGGCTTGTTTACAGAATTACCTAAGTATCCCGAATTCTGTTATTGATGCCCAGCAAACCACATATCTAAAAACCTCTCTCTTACATAATACAGATCGCGCACTATGACGCTCCCTATCCGTAACGTCGCTATTATCGCCCACGTAGATCACGGCAAAACCACCTTGGTTGATGCACTCCTCAGACAATCCGGCATTTTCCGCGAAGGCGAAGACGTTCCGGATTGCGTTATGGACTCAAATGATTTGGAGCGCGAACGCGGTATTACCATTCTCTCAAAGAATACCGCAGTTAGATACGGCGAAACTCTCATTAATATTGTTGACACACCCGGACACGCGGACTTCGGCGGCGAAGTTGAGCGAGTTCTCGGCATGGTTGACGGTTGTATTCTCATTGTTGATGCCAACGAAGGCCCGATGCCGCAAACGCGCTTCGTGTTAAAGAAAGCACTCGAAAAGGGGTTGCGCCCGATTGTTGTTGTCAATAAAATTGACCGACCTCAAGCCGAGCCACACAAAGCAACCGACAAGGTTCTTGACCTATTTTTAGAACTCGGTGCTGATGAAGACCAATGTGATTTTCCTTACTTATTCGCATCAGGTTTGAGCGGATTCGCCAAAGATAAATTAGAAGACGAATCTAGCGACATGAAGCCCCTATTTGAGGCGATTTTGCGCCACGTTCCACCTCCAGTTGGTGACCCTAGCAAACCCCTACAATTGCAAGTTACCACCCTCGATTATTCCGAGTATTTAGGACGAATCGTCATTGGTCGCATCCACAACGGTACGATTCGCATGGGTCAACAAGCAGCATTAATTGTTGAAAGCGGTGCAATTGTCAAGGGCAAGATTTCCAAGTTGATGGGCTTTGATGGCTTGAAGCGCGTAGAACTGCAAGAAGCAACCGCAGGTCACATTGTCGCAGTTGCAGGTTTTGCCGATGCTTACATTGGCGAAACCATTACCGACCCCAACGACCCCCAAGCATTGCCACTTATTAAAGTGGACGAACCCACTTTACAAATGACTTTCTCTGTGAATGATTCACCATTTGCGGGACAGGAAGGTAAATTGGTGACTTCGAGACAGGTACGCGATCGCCTATTCCGCGAATTGGAAACAAACGTAGCTTTGCGAGTTGAAGAAACCGACTCTCCCGACAAATTCAAAGTATCGGGACGTGGTGAACTTCACCTGGGTATCTTAATCGAAACGATGCGTCGTGAAGGTTACGAATTCCAAGTTGCACAGCCACAGGTAATTTACCGTCAAGTTGGTGGGCAAAATTGCGAACCTTACGAACTTCTAGTTTTGGATGTTCCAGAAGAAGCAGTTGGTAGCTGTATCGAACGTCTCGGACAGCGGAAAGGGGAAATGCAAGACATGCAAGTTGGTGGAAATGGACGCACTAACTTAGAATTTGTCATTCCTGCACGGGGCTTGATTGGTTTCCGGGGTGATTTCATGCGGATGACTCGCGGTGACGGCATTATGAACCACAGCTTCTTGGAATATCGCGGCATTAGTGGCGATATTGATTCGCGTAACAAAGGTGTATTAATCTCCTTTGATGAAGGTGTCTCGACTTTCTACGCAATGCGAAACGCGGAAGACCGAGGTGTATTCTTTATTACTCCCGGTACTAAGGTTTACAAAGGCATGATTGTCGGCGAACACAACCGTCCGCAGGATTTGGAACTCAACGTTTGTAAAACCAAGCAGTTGACCAACCACCGGGCAGCAAGTGGTGATGAATTGGTGCAGTTGCAAGCTCCAATCGAGATGAGCTTAGAGCGTGCGCTTGAATACATCGGCCCCGAAGAATTGGTAGAAGTTACACCGCAGTCGATTCGCTTGCGGAAAGCGACGAAGAAATTAGCTGGTAAACGGTAATCAGGTTAGTTGTTAATTAGCGATAAAGGCAAGCCCGCAAATGCGGGCTTTTTAATTTGGTTCGTTTACAATAGGAATTTTTAATATTGTCATCCTTTCCTAATATAGTAATTTGTTAATTACCTTTAGCTTAATGTTTGTAACCAAGAAACACCTGTAAGATTACTATCGACTGTAGCTAATATCAAGTTATAGTAAACTGCTGTAGCTGCAATAAACCTATCGGCGGGGTCTTGATGCGGTAGTTCTATCTGACGACTCAAAAAAGCAATTTGATGAACGAGTGGAGCCTCACAAACTCTTAAAGTTTTTAAAGCTAAATTAATCCATTCAACTGCATCAGGCTGTAAAGATATTCGTCCTTTTTCTGCTAAAATTAGAGCCTCCCAAATACTAATAGGACTAAGCCAAAGTTCGGTTGTTTCATCTGGAATTATGGTTTGAAGCTCGGTCGATAGACGTTTGTCACCCATGAGATACCAAAGCCAGATGTGAGTATCCAGTAAAAGCTTCACTGAAGCGCTTCCCATGAGGATAGGGGAACTGCTGGAGCAATTAAGTCTCCCAAAATTTCGCCGCTTTCTTTCATTACTCCAAAAGTTGCGCGTTTAGGTTGGGTTGTTGCCGGACATATAACTACTAATGGTTTGCCCTCATGGATGACAGTTAAGGATGTTTTAGTACGTTGTACTTCTGTAAATAGTTGCTGGAGATTTTCGGGTAATTCGTTAATATTAATTTGCTGCATTTTCGGGCTTAACTATTGGTGAATGGGGTTTTGCGACCTAAATTAGCAAGCTGACTTATTTAAAGTTTACACATTTTTGCATTGTCATGAATCCAACAGGTTTAGAAATTTAACAAAAATATGAAGTAGATCGTAGGTTGGGTGGAGCGACAGCGTAACCCAACATTTGCTAATAAAAATTGTTGGGTGCGGATCTGAGAAAATGACAAGCGCTCTGTAATTCTTGATCAACACTAACAGCCACAGTCGCTTGTGACGATGGGAGACGTAATTTTGCTTTTAGGAAAAATTCTTCTGGTAAAGGTGGGATATCTGAGATGTCGATATCCTCATCAGTCATCGCATCGATTTTAGACCAATCGGTTTTTGAGATATTCCTCATAAAAATGTCATTGGGTAGTTTGGAAACCCCTCTTTTAAAAGAGGGGAG
Source organism: Calothrix sp. OTE_75_metabat_31 (assembly GCA_031379725.1). Taxonomy (GTDB): domain Bacteria; phylum Cyanobacteriota; class Cyanobacteriia; order Cyanobacteriales; family Nostocaceae; genus JANNFJ01. The sequence continues at coordinate 1,923 of JANNFJ010000404.1, read as the reverse complement.
GAAAAACGACTCATGCGGACACCACATGCTACAACGGGGGGAACCCCCGCAACGCAGTGGCTCGTTTTAACCGCTTTGAATATTGGTCAAATCGAATAACTGTAACCATCTTTTTTATGGAGAGCTTTGCAATATTTGTGTGAGATACCTTGAACTAAGCCGTTAGTTGTAGAAATATTGAAACTACCAGTAGCTCTCGTTGCAATGCGACCGATATAAGTTCCGATTTTCTTTCCTGTTTTTACGACTGCTTTAACAATATCTCCAGTTTGAAAACCGAAATGAAACTTAGTTTTAGAACAGTGTCGATTAGGAAAACCAAACTTATCGGTTCTACAAATTTGCCTCGTTCCATGTCCGGTTGCTTTGATTAACAAAGGTTTAGTTACCAAGAGTTTCAAAGTATCAATATTGCCTACACAAGCCGCATCAATCCAATGATTTTTTGGCAGTTCCAACCGAACTCGGTTAAACTTTGTTTTACCACCCGAACCAGTAACTACAGGTAGTCCAGTTGCTTTAAGCCGCTTCATTAGTGCCCATCGTGTTGAATTTACAGCAGCCGCATCTTTCAATGGACGCTTTGCTTGAGCTTTGATTCGTTTCAGAACTTCCGGCTTTTTAGATAGGAACTTCTCGATATCTTGAGTACCTTTTTTGAGATTACATTTCTCACAAGCCAAACAAAGATTCGAGATTCTATTAGTTCCCCCTTTAGCTTTAGGAACGATATGCTCTATCTGCAATGGGACATCTTTAATATCGCAGTAGGAGCATTTTCTATCCCATTTTTCAAGAAGATATTCTCTGACTTCGTAACCAGCTAATTCTCCTTGTTGATACTCGGTTCCAGATATTTCGGGATTTTCAATTTGCTGCAAATCAAATCTAACCAACTCTTGAGATATTCCCGTTACTGGAACAAATTTGATTATTTTGTTTACCCATGTAACAGTTGTTTCTACTCGGTGTTGTAAGCTTGGCGCTAACCATCCTGGAAGTCTCGAACGATTCAAAAAACGAGGCTGACGATACCGGGTATGTCGATTGCGTCTCCCACGCCGTAAGGATTTTCTAGACTCAAGTGACGCTTTGATAGCTTGTCCTCTATGAGTTAATTCTGCGCCCCAAATAATATAAGAACCTTGAGTTAAAGCGATTCCAGTTGTTTTGGAACCGGGGTCAATTTTGACTTGAATTTCTCTAACTGGCTCAGTCGATTCAGTTTTGAGAATTATGGTAAATGGATAGCTACGAAATACTGCTGCTTTACCTGATTTAAGTAAGTGTCGAGCGGTTCCAGGATGAACTGGTAACGACGGTTTTTTGTTGGTATCGATGACAAAAACGTAATTAGACATAATTGAAAAACTCCGTAAAACGGGTAATGTTAGCTTCGGTTATGTTCACGGTCAGTAACTATCCAAAAAGCACTTGCTGTAACCTTCTAGGCATGTTTAACTTCTTGGTTCTAGAGCTTGGGGCTAGCTACGCACCCCAAGGTAGGTACTTTAACTTTGCCGTGAACGTAGGACTTAACCTAAACCTGGTCAACTATTCCTAAAAGTTCAAGACTTCCCAACTCGCGCTGGAAGCCCCTCGCCTTCAGGCAGGGGTTGTTGACATTGTTTTCGCTCATGAGAGAGTGCTTTCCGTAGTAAAATTATCCGAATTGTTTCTGCATCAGGCTCGGTATAGATAATTACAACCACTCGTCCATCTAACAAACCAGTCCCGACAAACACTTCTCATCGCATTAAATCAACCTTCCTACATGAGCGATCGCACTGATAATTCTTCACGAAGAATACGGCGTAGATCCTCTTGGGTCAAAGGCTGATCGTTCGGGGACTGAAGATATTTCTTTAAAACCTCATTAATTAGAGTCTGATAACCCATGCCAGCTATTTCAGCCTGTTCTCG
>JANNFJ010000382.1:0-6299 GCA_031379725.1 Calothrix sp. OTE_75_metabat_31 | reverse complement strand
GATTTTTTAAAATTAATTCTCCATCAAAGCTATTGACAAAAATTAAATTAGGGATAGTATTAATGATTTGTTGCAGAAATTGTCGTTCTCTAAGTAGCTTTTTTTCAACTAGGCAACGATTATCGATTTCTTCTTGTAGTTTTTGATTAGCTACTTGTAATTCTGCTTTCAATTCTTGAATTTGAAGTTTGAGTTGTTTTTCAAATGTCATAATATTCACGTCTTATTTTATAAGTATTTGATGATGCTTGGTTATTCACATATGCACTTAAAATAGTATTAAAATTATTTTTAAGAGTTGAGCAATTAATGTATGAAATACAAGGCTCATAAAAATACTAAACAAAAAAAAACTTAAATGGTATTGTTGATTTACTGATTTTTAACTCGGTAAATATTGCTGATTAGATATCAGTATCTCTACTGTATACGTAAGTAAGGTTGGTATTTATGCACTATATAATTTATAGCAGTAGGGTTTAACACCTCGATTCATTGCTACCTCACTTTGATGCCATCTTTAGGAAAAGTACTGGAGGTGGGTGAGTTTTTGGATTTAAGATAATTTCAACGAACATAATACAACCTTTTTCAACCAGATGGATTTTTCAGTAAGTGTATTTTTGGATGGAATATTAGTATATCTTAGCAAGCCTAATTTAGCGACGTATCGACACTAACTGTAAGCAATACAGTTTAGTCCTCCAGTTAATCCGCAAATTGCCAGTGTTATTAGTCTTTGTTGTCGTCAAAATTTGTACTACCTCTACAGGCTTTGTCTGTATAGTGATATCCTTCTAAAGTATTGCAACGAAATTGAGATACTCCTGGCAATAACATATTTGTCTCAATTAAATCTCGCTGATAGGAACTTAAATTACCAGCATTATTTAAACAATCAATCAGTAAGTTATTGACATACCAGTATTCTTGTATTAGCCGCCAGTCTTCATTATTAAAGTGCCAATCATACCCGATTTGACGATAGGTAAACATTGAGTCTCTTAATTGCATTGTCCAAGTTTCTCCATTCTGATACCACCATTCACGTATTACTTCCTTTTCTTCATAAGAAGAGGGTAATTGTTTGACTAAATTTTGTAATGACTCTCGTAAAGAATCATTGTGAAGAAAATTATCAATTTCAAGTGCAATTTTAACAGCATTAAGACGCTTGCAAAATATTTCTGGAGTTAAAACTAAGACAGTCGCAAGTGCATGAGTCAATGCTAAATCTAAAGCTAAATCATCAGTTAATTTACCTGCAAATTTAGGTTCTAATGACAATGCTAATGTTGGATTTCTTGATAATGAGGTATTTGCAGGTAAAGCAAGTGTGAAATAGTAAGCACGTACCGCAGATGGATGATAGTCAGCTACTATCGATGAGCTTTTTTGGGTTACCCAATCTAAAAAATTCTGTATTTTGGAATTTTTCAGAACTAATTTATCAATTGTTTGCTGCATCAAAGTTAATAAGTTATCCGCAGGCTGTAACATACCGGATGTTAACAAAAATATCTCTCGCCATCGTTTTTCAGTTATATTAAAAACTAGGTCTTGTAAGACTTGGGGACTTTTTTCAGCAATAATTTTCCTCGCAGTAAAATACTCTTGAAAGGTCAGATGTGAAAATGAATATATGCCGCGTGCTTGTTCAATTAATAATCCATGTTGCAATTCAATCGATTGGAGTAGTGCTTTACTGTGAAGTTGCAACGTTTCAACATCACTCGATGAATTTAACTTTTGAGTTAGAAAATCGATAATATGCTGACAAATTATTTCTTCTTCAAATAAATATTCGCCACGTTCAAAGGATTTGGCTGCAATGGTACTAAGTAAGTTAATTTTTTCTGGCAATGATAAATGATGATATATGTCATCACGTTTAATACCTCTGGCTTCATCCCAACGTATTAATAATAATTCTAATCCTTGACGATATAAGTCTGAACGTCGCGTGGGAAATTCTTGTAAATGCTGGAAAACTAAACAAATGAGATTTAATAGAATTGGAGTTGATGCTAATTCTAAAATTAACCGATTAACTGGTAATTGAAGTTTCTCAACAAACTGAGATGCCAATATTTTACCTTTCTCTGGATGATGATGAGCAACTGCAATAAACCATTTATAAGCGAATGCTAAAATTTGCGATTCTGTAAAGTCGGCTATTTCGACTTCTGTAAAACCTTTAAATTTATAATGGTTAGCAGCATTGCGACAAGTAATAATTATAATGTTTTTATAATACCTGTCAGCAAATTGACTGATTTTATTAATTACTTCATCAATATTTTTTTCCAGCACTTCATCTAAACCATCGAGTAGAAGCACACTTCTACCTTCGTGGAAAATTGTTTCAATTTCTGATTGACAAAATCCATCGAGATCAAAATTTTGTTCAATACAATGAAAAAGTGAATTATTTTCACTATTTAAATTATGTTCAGAAAAATCTTTTAAACTAATAAAAATTGGTAATCGCTGGTTTTGAAAATTACCTTGAATGCAGCGAATGGCAATTGATTGCAAAAAAGTAGTTTTTCCCGAACCTGGTTTTCCTAGTACTAATAATTTGGAGAATTTTTCGATTGCTTGTAAACCTGCCATTTTTGGCCGGTCAACTTCACTAAAAGTTTTTCGTTCTCGTTGTAAATTTGCAATATTTAACCATCTATGACTGCTAATCTCTTCGATGATATTAACATCAACAAATAGGTCTAAGAGCGTAATAGGACGAGTAATATCTAATAGACGTAGAGTCCCGCATTGATTTTGGATTTTGTCATAGCTTGCAGTACGTAACTTTTGGACTAATAGATCAATATCGAAGTTGGGAGTTTGTCCTATTAGTTGAGGAGGTAATTCTTCGTTGTCATCAGGGTTTTCGCTAATCTCATCTGCTTCGATTTCTAAAGCAAAACAAATTTCGTAAAAAACTTTACGTTCAACAGGTTTACCCGAAAAAAACTTCCATATCGGTTGACGAGTTTCAACTCCAACTTCACCTGCTAAATATTCTTGTGTCCATCCTTTGCGATTAAAAGCCTTTTTAGCTTTTCTTATACCTTCACTTGATGCTTGTAGCGATCGCCTAGCCATATTACTACCTTTATCCAAAAACAAGTATTATTTGTAACAAAAAACGGTGAGGTTCAAAAGTTTGAAAAGTCTATTCTGATACAAGAGGCAGTCTTAATCGAAAATTATGGTAGTATGATTTATTTTTTAGCACTTAAAGTTTCGACCTCTAGGGGAAGCCTGATGAAAAAGGTTGTCCCTTGATTAGCCTCACTCACAAAGTCTATTGTTCCATCGTGTAGTTCGACGCACTGCTTAATAATTGCCAGTCCTAATCCTGTACCGGGAATTTTGCCGACATTTTTGGCACGGTGGAAGGGCTGAAAAAGTTGACTTTGCGATTCTTTAGGGATTCCAATACCTTGATCTTTAATTTGGAAACAAATACTATCCGGTTCTCTAGTTAATATCACTGATATAACTGAATTAATAGGCGAATATTTAATTGCATTAGTAAGAAGATTATTCAATAAATGCCACAGCAGATGCTCGTCTAAATAAGCAAGGCGCGAGCATCCTTGGAACGCAAACTGTAAATCGTACTGCTGACCGATTGTTACCTGCAAAGATTCAATTATATCTTCGCAAAATGTTACCGCATCAATTGGTGAGGGACGAAATTCAAATTTACCAGATTCTGCTTTTCCTAATGTTAGTATTTCTTCTAATAAATTGATTAAACTGTCAGTAGCTGTTTCAATACGTTGAATATGCTTTTGTTTTTTCTCCTCAGAAATTTTATCGCTGTACTCTTTCAACATCTGGGCACCAAGTTTGATTGCAGTTAGGGGATTACGAAATTCATGTGCTGCCATGTAAAGATACTGAGATTTTAGTTGTGTTTGAGACTCAGCAGCGAATTTACCAGCTTGAACTGTCGCCAGCGCTTTTTGAACTTCAACTTCTGCCTGATGACGGGAAAGAGCAATTTCAATTGTGGTTGAAAGTATTTTTTCATCAAATGGCTTTAAAATATAGCCGAAGGGTTGCGATATTTTCGCCCGTTCAAGTGTGCTTCGGTCGGCATTGGCGGTAAGATAAACTACAGGGATATGAAAACGTGATTGAATATGCATTGATGCTCCAATCCCGTCCATTTTACCTTCAAGCCGGATATCCATTAATATCAAATCGGGTTTAACCAATTCAGCCTGAAGAATTGCTTCTTCCCCAGACGCAACTAAAGCAGGAACTTTATACCCTAAAGATTCAAGAGTTTCACGGAGGTCATCGGCAACTAACTGCTCATCTTCAACAATCAGAATTTTGATGGAGTTCATAGTTTTTATACTGCTTGCAATCTCAAATTTTCTGTATTTTTGGAAAGTTGATATGGAAGGCTGTAACACAATTACAGGAAGCCTCGCGTTCGAGTGAAATTTTGCCTTTGATTTGCCGGGTTAGGTTATGGACTATTCGCAACCCCAAAGAATTGGTGTTTTGCCAATTGAAGTTTTCGGCAATCCCAACACCGCTATCACCGACTATTAGGGTAAGTGTATTGTCACTATTTTGTCTAAGAATAATCATAATTTCACCCTGCTGCCGATTTACAAAAGCATACTTGAGCGAGTTAGAAACTAACTCGTTAATAATTAACCCGCAGGGAATCGCAGTATCCAAAGAGAGCTTGAGTGCATTGGTTTCGATTTTGGGAACGATGGCACGCTGACTAACTCCGTAACAGCGAAATAAATTGTCTGTAAGACTACGTATATATTCACCAAAATCGATTTGCGATAAATCCGAAGCTTGGTACAAATGTTCGTGAATCAGCGCCATTGATTGGACTCGGTTCTGCGATTCTTGGAACAAAATTAAGGTTGCTTCGTCTAGAGAACGGCGGGATTGCATTCGCAGTAAGCTAGAAATAATTTGCAAATTGTTTTTGACTCGATGGTGAATTTCTTTGAGTAGGGTCTCCTTTTCCTCAAGCGAACGTCGGATTTGTTCCACAGACTTTTTGCGATCGCTAATGTCGCTTACCCGTACTAAGCTCATTTCTTGATCGGCGACATTTATCTGCTTAAAAGCTAGGTTACCCCAGAAAAAATTTCCTTTGCGGGTAACATACTGAAGTTCGCCGCTCCAAAAACTCTGCACCCTCAGAGCTTCGGCAATTTCCTGCTGCTCTTGCTCGCTAAATCTAAATCTTTGTAACGTTTCCCCTTCAATTCCGAGAAGTTCATCTTTACTGGATGCTTCAAATAACTCTACCGCACAACAGTTGCAGTCGATTGTTTGATTGGTATCGCCATCGACCAAAAAAATTGCGTCGGTAGACTCATTAAATATAGCTTCTCGCAAATCGCGGTTGTGAATCACCTCCAACTCAGCTTGCTTGCGATCACTTATTTCTAACCAGTAACCAATAATTTCTGAAGGGTTCCCCCGTTCATCCCGAATTAGTTTAGCTTGGTCGTATACCCATCGATATTTTCCAGTTTTATCTAGAAAACGATATTCTAAGTCGATCTCCTCTTGAGCAAAAATTCGTTCTAACTCCACAATTAGTTGAGGTTTGTCATCAGGATGAATGCGGTCAATCCAAAACTTTTTATTGCTTGTATATTCCCAAGGCTCATAACCAAATAATGTCTTAACATTTTCACTAATAAAAGTAGTCGTATAATCTCCTGATGCCTTCGAGGTATGAATTGCACCAGGACTAGAAGATAGTAAAAATTCTAAACGTTGCTGTAATTGTAACATTTTGACTTCAGCTTTTTTGCGTTCCGAAATATCTTCAATAATGCCCATAACACCGACTATATTACCGTTTGTATCCTGTACCAACGATGTTGAAAGACTAATATTAACAAATTTTCCATCCTTACGTTTTCGACATATTTCTACCTGATTAACAGGGTTATGTAATAGTGTTTCTTGGATCAAAGCCTCAAACTTGTCTTGCTGCTCATTTGCCAGCACATTGATTGGTTTATTCATTACCTCCCGGACACTGTAACCAAAAACTTTCTCTGCCATCGGATTCCATAACATAACATCACAGTTTGGATTTACCATTGTCACAGCTACAGGTGCAGACTGAATGATTGCCTGGAGTAGAGCATTTTTTTCCTTCAAAGCTATTTCCGTCTCTTTGAGAGCTTGTACTTTCGCTTCAAGCTTGGTATTAAGCGTTTGTAGGTTTTGATATAGTTCCGCTTGTTGAATTGCGATCGCCAACTGTACTGAGAGTTGGTCGAGCA
>JANNFJ010000366.1:0-4996 GCA_031379725.1 Calothrix sp. OTE_75_metabat_31 | reverse complement strand
CGCATAATTAATTTCTACCAGATGTCTATCATATTCATATGACAGGCAGGATGCCTATCCTACGGCTTTATTTTTTTTTACGCATCCTTACGTTTACTTGCTGCACCGTAGGTCTTATTCCAGAAAATCGTGACTCCGGTGACAAACAAAATGGCAAGTATAATGCCCAAAATCACGTACAAAGCCCGCACACCCACTCCTCCATAACTACCAACATGTATGGGATACATCCAAGCCAAAAGCTTCTCTACCCAAGGAGCATAATTAATATTATCCACCCGTAAAACTTCACCGTTGTACTGGTTGAGATAAACAAAACTTCTACCACTGGGACTAATGTCTCCAGGTAGCAGTTTGCGTACTCTCACTGCTGCTTTTTTATCGGTGGCTGGGAAAATAAAAGTACTTTTCCCCCCTGGTAAAGCAGTTTCTGCTGTTTGCAAAAACTGATCTAGGGTTGGTGGTTGAATATTATCTTGGGGAATAGAAACAGGCTTTTTGGGTTGCGGTATACCGTTCAAGGCATATCCGATATTACGTACAGGCTGGTTAAACTCCATCATTGCCCCAGTGGCACCAGCCGATACCAGGAATACTACAGCGACGATGCCGAGGACTTTGTGTAGGTCGTAGTTAACTAGATGCAAAGGACTTTGCCAACGAACTTTGAAAATAGTAGATAATCTTTTCCATCCGGGGGTAATTATCAGTCCGCTAATTGAACGTATAATTAGCAATACTCCACATATGCCAACAACAAACTTTCCGGGTTCCCCAGCCAGAAAGCTAGTGTGGATTTTATCGATGATGCCCATCAGAGTGCGATCGCGTTCTACAGTCCCCAGTATTTCACCACTGTAAGGATTGATGTATACATCCTTTGATGATTTCTTTTTAGAGCGGATTGTTGCATGAAATGGTTGGTCGGGTTCTCTTTCGAGTCCAATGGATTGCAATTTGTATTTTGGATACTTTTGGTTGACTATATTTGATACTTGCTGTAAAGAAATAGGCTGACCAACAGGTTGTACATGCGTCAACTGAGGATAAAGAAAATGTCCTATCTCCTCATTAAATATTAAAGCGCTACCTGTCAATCCCAAAATAGCTAATAGCAAACCAGCCAAAATCCCAATGTACCTGTGTAGTAGTCGATTAGTCGGCTTCATGGGCAATTTTTCCTCTTTCGATGAAAGCTATCTAGTTACAGCAGTTTTCAGGTAAATAGACCACATGTAGGGGCACGATATATCGTGCCCTTACGACTATCTGTAGTTCAACTGCAAAAATCCTAAATGTTTTTTTCAGCGATATATAAAGACGCGATATATCGCGTCTCTACATTAGACATAGATGTGGAAATTAATTATGCGTTGCCAGAAACCGTGACGTAGAGATGTTACATGTAACATCTCTACGTCCTGCATCACATCTATGACTATTGCTTAATTGTCGTTACCACTGCTATTGGACGATGTAGGAGCGGGTTCAGATTTTTTCTCTGGTTCCGGTGCAGAATCGGGCTCAGCTTTTTTCTCTGGTTTTGGAGTAGGGGCACTTTCGGCAGATGCACTAGGACGACGCTTTCTTCTAGTTGGTTTGGGTTGTTCTGGCTCGGCTTTTTTCTCCTCAGTTTGAACTGGTTTTTTCTCCGGAGTGTCTTCTTTTGGTTTCTCTTGCCTTACTCTTTCTTGTCTTGGTTTAGTAGGTGCTTCGTCTTTAGGTTTTGGTTTTTCTGGGACTGATGGCTCTTGTCTCGGTTTTTTAGTGTTTTCCGCAGGTACATCAGTAATAGTTCCTGTCGAACGTCTGCGTCTGGTTTGTTCGGGTGTTTTTTCAGAATTGGAATCATTAGATTCTGGTTTCGGCTTTTCTTCTACTTCCCTTTGACGTTGACGTTCTTCCCTTTGACGTTGACGTTCTTGAACTTCGCGTTCTTGTCGAGAACCCTTTTGTACGTAGTTAGCCGCAGCTCGAACATTACGCTTTCCACCGGCAGAGGGTTTTAGTTTAAATTCTCTAGCTTGTTCCAATGCTGCTGCATCTAATTCGCTGTCACCACTAGAACGTGCTAACCTAACATTCCTAGTCCTACCGTTTTCATCAACATCAAATTCTACCTGGGGGCTACCCTGGGCACCTCGTTGTCTTGCTCTCTCTGGATATTTGAGTTCGCACTTTTCGCATTCTGCAAGATTCAATTTTGAACTAGTTGTAGATTTTGGTGGTGGTTCAACTTTTGTACCATTGCCTGAACCATTGCCCGAACCATTGCCTGAACCATTGCCCGAACCATTACCTGAACCATTGCCCGAACCATTGCCCGAACCATTGCCCGAACCATTGCCCGAACCTCCAGGCACACCTCCAATTACACCCCCAGGCACACCTCCAGGCACACCCCCAGGCACACCTCCAGGTACACCTCCAGGTACACCTCCAGGCTCTGTATCTGGTTTGCTGCCTTCTACAGTTCCAGATTGCTGGGTAGCATTAGTATTACTATTAGTGGCAACAGTAGTATCTTCAGGAGACTGCTTTGATTCCTCAACAGGCTTTTCTTGTGTAATAACTTGTTGTGCGGGTTGTTTTTCTACAATAGTTTTTTCAGGGGTAATAACCTGGGGTTTAGGTTGCTTTTCTACAACAGCTTTTTTAGGGATAATAACCTGGGGTTTAGGTTGCTTTTCTACTGGTTTCTCATTGTCAAGAGGAGGAGCTGCTGCTACTGCTGCCGGTGGGGCTGGATTGTTTGAACCTCCATCTGCTTTTGCTTCTAGTTTTGGTTCTAGCTTTAGTTTTGGTTTTGCTGCTTCTGGAACTTTTGCCACTTCCTGGGGAGGAGGTGGAGTCAGTTCAATGACTTCGGTAATTTCTTCTGCTTGTGGTGTTCTCGTTAAAAGATTGCCAAGTCCAAAGGTCAATACCCCGATATTGAACGCAAACGAACCAATTAGACTGTAGATGAGAAATGACCTAGTTGCTCTGGCTTCTTTTTCTCGTTGTTGTACCGCAATACTAGAAAAGCTCATCTATTATTGCCAATAATTATTGTTAGTAATTTTTATCATAAAGTGACAGACAGTAATTTGTAAGTATATAAATACACATTTTAAAAATAATGCATACTTGTATTTAGTTTGTATATATTCCTCTAGTAAGCTTTTAGATAACACCACAAAATCAATTATCCGCCGATTTACGGACTTTTACGGACTTTTGGAAAGTTGGGATACCTATCCTAATACTTGTCGGTTAAAAATAGTCGAGGGGTCTATAAACCGGGTCTCTGTTTTTCTCATCGGGGCAGTATGGACATCTATTTTACGATGGTATTGTATTATATATGCCTTTAAATGTAAGCCTTTGATTAAATTTGGATTAATTACCTAGCTACATGGAATACTAATTGTAGCATTTAAGCTTGAGATAGCTGTTGATTGGGGTTAATCTAAATCATTGAAGCTTGTTGAGATAGATTTTCAGGTGTGCTTTGAAAGTGAACTGAAGTAATGTCATCTAGGTTGTAAATTGTTTACTTGCGAGGCATTTAATGGAAATTAAGAATATTTTTGCTGAAGGCGGACCGATTATGGTACCCCTGTTGATATCCTGCGTCATTGCGATCGCGTTAATTGTAGAACGCAGTCGGTTTTGGTATCGCATATATCGTCGTCAGCCCAAGTTTGTACGTAATGTGTTGAATTTGTACCGTCACAATGATGTGGTAAGCACAATCGAAGTGCTAAAACAAAATATTGATTTACCCGTCGCTCGAATTTTTTTGGCTGGGTTTGAATTGGGCAAGCCAACTCCAGAAAATTTTCGTTTAGCACTCGAAAGTGAAGCTCAATCGGAAATTCGTCTTCTCAAACGGTTTAATGGTGTTTTGGAAACAATCGTCGGTCTTGCACCTTTACTTGGTCTACTTGGTACAATTATTGGTCTAATTAGTACTTTTGCTGGTGTGAATTTGGGTGATGTCGGTGGCACTAAAACAACTCAAGTTACTGGGGGTATTAGTGAAGCGCTGATTGCGACTGCAACCGGGATGGTAGTAGCAATTATTGCCTTAATTGCTACTAACTTATTTAGAGGATTTTTTGAGGATCAACTCTCAGAAATTCAAGAATACGGCGGACAGTTAGAACTACTCTACCGGACTCATTACGACCAAGGAGAGTAAATTATATGCGCTTACACCACGAATCGAAAAGGCATGTAGATGTAAATGTCATACCTCTAATCGATGTCATGTTTGCCTTGTTGACATTCTTCGTTATTTCCACATTGTTTTTAACGAAGTCTCAAGGTTTACCAGTTAATTTACCCACTGCCTCTACCGCAAAAGCCGAACGTCCAGCACAAGTGACGGTGACTGTTAACGCTAAAGGGGACATGTTTTTCAACAAAGAACCGATTCAAATCGAAGCTTTGGAAGCTGCTTTGAAAGCGAAAGTACAGCCAAATAAAGATTTGTTGGTAGTACTCAATGCCGATGGAGATGTCACCCACAAACAAGTTGTAGCAGTGATGGATCGAGTTCGCAAAGTTCCAGGTGCAAAATTTGCGATCGCTACTAAAAGCTAGAAGCATAACGCAACTCAATACCTAATTCTAGAGGTTGAATTAAAAAAGAGGATACCATCAAGCCCCTAATTGACCCCATACTGCGTAGGTTTCGGATAATTTTAACCCTGTAGATATGTTACATGTAACCTGTACGAGGGGAAATTATCCTATGGTAAGACAATTCTTTTACGTTGTACTGCGCGGTACTAATTTCATCGATAGCGCTGTCTTAGAGAAATGCAAAGATTTCAAAGCGCTTAAATAATAACACTCGCATTAACCCCCGTAGGTTAGCACCAGCGCGTTGCAAAGTGTTATATGGTTCTTGCTTTTGTTTGTCTTTTAAAACGTAATTCCACAACCCGTAACGCGCATAATGTAGAGACGCGTACTCCTTCGGAGAACCCGAAGGGTAATTTCGCGT
>JANNFJ010000358.1:0-3510 GCA_031379725.1 Calothrix sp. OTE_75_metabat_31 | reverse complement strand
TCGACAATTTCGTAACTTGCTTGATTTCGGCGATGGGCAATAAAGCCCACACCACAAGCATCACGTTCTTCTACCAGCCACCTTTGTCCTTGATACATACCAATATTATGTGAATCACCCGTATTTGTTTCTAAATTTGTTGTTTCTTGTACTTGACCAATTGACTCGTTATTCATAAACTGTCCCTGACACCCCAACAATTGTGATTTTTGTGACTTGTTTGTGCGAAATTTTCGGAAAAAGTTATCTAAATTAAATGATGGAGAAATAGACAGTCGCGCAATTTTCGCAAAAAAGGAAAAAAAATTCTAACTTCGGGTTTTATGCTCTAATTTCACCCGTGTTAAAATCATACCGTTCTTTTTTGGGGTTGATGCCCAGGTATGGCAAATTACATTTGCCTAATCAGTCTTTTATTTATATCAACAAAACTATGTATTTACTCAATTCCCTCTTCCTGCATTAAAATTGTTTTCTCTTAGAGTCTGCTTCGACTCAGTGCCATCTCCGACCAAATAACTGACCTGACTAATTGCACTTAATCTCGATTTTGTTGATAAAACTCCAAATGTTCTCATTTTCCAACAAAATCAGCCCTATTACACTAATTACCTATTTCGCAATTATCTATTCCTTTTATTAATGTCCCAATTAATACTGATTCTTTGATTGTCACCTGCATTGCTACCATTACCCTACTTAAGTAGCAACGATGAGTGAAGATTGAAAATCTGAAATTCAACCACATCCAAAACAGTCGCTATCGTTTTGCTTGTACTAGTGTCAATGGGTACACATTAAAAGCATATTTTTTGGTAGGAAATTGATTTTTGGCTTACAAGAGACAAGAGCCGCATATTTACATTATCACGTTCTCGATTAAAAGTTGTGTCATTACTTTTTGATATTATCGAAATTTTTTGAAGATAGTTTAGCCGACAATCACCACTAGCAATATAACTAAATGATGCTGATAAAACCGAATGTTTACTTAAAGCAAAATCGCAGTCAAATTAATAATATCAAGCTTTTACCCGGTTACTGCTTCGTGATACTTTCAATTTTACTGTGTCTAACGGCGCAAATGAATACCGTAAATGCACAGATTCCCACTCCGATTAAACCATTACCCCCGACTAATCCTACCTTACCCTCACCGATATCACCTCCACCCATAACTAATGCTAGCGCTTACGGCAATCAAATCTTGCTCAATGGTCGGACTGTCCCTGGTGTGTGGTTCCAACAAAGAGGCAAAAATCAAGTCACTACGCATATAGCTGATGGCACGCTACGACAATTAATAGGCATAGAACTGTTAGATACCAATAACCCCACAAAACAACCTATACAGTGGTTTTCTTCGGAAACTAAACCACAAATACTGACGGCCAGACTAGCAGGAAGTTATCGCTATCTCGATATTACGAATTTAATCAAAACATCAGGATGGCAAATTCAAGCACAGGGCAATGTACTAACAGTCTTAACCCCACAAGTAAAAGTTAGTAGTATTCGTGAAGGCAATGTAGCAGCACCTGCGAATCCAAATCTCACGAGTGGCAAACTAGTTACTATCGACCTAGATAAACCTACACCTTGGCAAATACGGCAAGAACTGCCAGTTAAGGTTGTTGTAGATCCTGATGCCATTAATCCCCAACCAACTGCCCCTCCTAATCGTGAATGGACAATTATTCTCGATGGAATTGCTGATCCTGCATTAATTCAACGCTACACACCCATAGTTCCAACACCAGTACCAGCACCAATACCGACACCTACGGGAATTCCGCCGCAGCCAAATCTACTTAAGCAGTTACCCGTAGCCCCAATTGCAGCACCCGAACCGACAGTAAAAAAAGTCGAAATCGTTAATAATCAAACATTGATTCGGATTAGCGTTCCCTTTGGCTTTGCACCTCGAATTTACTCATCACCCAATTACAAAACCCTTACTGCACCAGAGATTGTACCAGGACCGAGCCTAAACGTTCTCATAGTCTCCGATGCATTATTACCGCGTAACATTACTTGGGCACCAGGGTTACGCTGGCGGCAACAATGGTTAAATTTGGCACAAGACCGTTTTCCAGTGGTGTGGTTAGAAATGAATCCGCGTGCAGTTAGCATCAAACCGATAATTAGTAACTCAGATACCCTGATTGGTACTGCACCTTTAATTCAAACTACACAGAAATACGGTGCGATCGCCGGAATAAATGGTGGATACTTCAATCGCAATAACAGATACCCCCTTGGTGCAATCCGCCGCGACGGACAATGGCTGTCGAGTCCAATATTGAATCGGGGTGCGATCGCCTGGAATAACTCTGGTCAATTTTACGTAGGTAGGCTGGCATTAGAAGAAGTATTAACTACTAGTACTAATCAACGCTTACCAATCCTCTTTCTTAATAGCGGCTACGTGCAAAGCGGCATTGCTCGTTACACACCGACTTGGGGCACTACCTATACGCCGCTTACCGACAACGAAATTATTATTACTGTCCAAAAAAATCAAATTGTCAATCAATTATCAGCGTTCAAAGCTGGTGAAACTCAATTTCCCATTCCTGGCGATGGTTATATTTTAACTTTACGCGGCACAGCCAGTACTAACTTAAACCTATTGCCAACAGGTAGTAGCATAAACATCCAAAGTTCGACCATCCCTACCGATTTTAATCGTTACCCCAACATCATCGGTGCTGGCCCATTACTAGTTCAAAATCGTCAAATCGTTCTCGATGCCAAAGCCGAAAAATTCAGCGATGCCTTTATCAACGAAAAAGCCATTCGCAGCAGTATTTGTACTAATGCTGCTGGTAACGTCTTAATCGCATCGATTCACAACCGTGCAGGGGGTGCAGGCCCCACCCTCGCAGAACATGCCCAACTTGTGCAACAACTAGGATGCGTCAACGCTTTAAATTTAGACGGTGGTAGTTCCACCAGCCTTTACTTAGGAGGGCAACTCATCGACCGTTCCCCCAGCACCGCAGCACGAGTACATAACGGCATTGGGATTTTTGGGAAATGAGGGAGATTGGGAGGTAGGGAGATGGGGAGGTGGGGAGGTAGGGAGATTGGGAGGTAGGGAGATGAGGAGGTGGGGAGGTGGGGAGATAGGGAGTTATTATTTAATCTCTTCTCCCCATTCTCCCCATTCTCCCCTTCTCCCCTTCTCCCCCTCCCCACCCCCTACTGCTTTGTAAAGACTTTATGTAGACACCGTAAATGTATCAGTTGCAAATAACTCGGTAACTTGTGATTTTGCTATGTTTACCAAAGGTGATTAAATTGCTGGTTTCTACGGTTGCGATATTGCACCATATTTATTCATCAATTGTGTAGGTAATAACAATTTTTATGTCTCCTAGAAAAGAGGTAATTATGGCTTCAGAAACAGCACAAATCAACGCAGCAATGACCGTTTCTCCAACAAGCAATCTACGAGGCGTTGCAGCCACCGAGTTGCGTCCTTGGGGTTCATTTACAATTCTGGAA